>JBOHGX010000224.1:0-5818 GCA_050700255.1 Pseudonocardiaceae bacterium | reverse complement strand
GATGAATGCCGACCAGCCCAACCAGCGTCGCATCTCTGCCGCGTACCTGTCGCGGGTGGAATCCGGCCTCGGCCGGATCACCCCGGAGCACCTGCAACGGATCGGAACGGTGCTCCACGCGGATGCGGAACAGGCTCAGAAGCTCGACGAATTACGTCGCCGGGCCGATGAGCCTGGCTGGTGGCAGGAGTACTCCGACATCGTGCCCGAGACCGTGGAGATGCTGGTCGAGATCGGTGAGGACGCCGCCACCGCGCACAGCTACGACAACGTCTATGTGCAGGGCCTATTGCAGACCCGGTCCTACGCTGAAACATTGATCGGCAACGCGCGGGCCTTTGTCTCGCCAATTCACGTCGACCGGATGGCCGACCTGCGCATGCGGCGCCAGCAGCGGCTGGGCGAGGACTGCTTCCAGGGCTTGGTGGCTGTGCTGGCCGAGGGTGTCATCCGTACGATAGTGGGCGGTCGAGACGTCATGCGTGGCCAGCTCCAACACTTGATCGAGGTGACCCAGCGGTACCCGGTGACGATCCACATTTTGCCCTTCACTGCCGGCGCGTTGCCTGGTACCGACAACTTCGTGATCTTCGGGTTCCCGCATGAGCTCGACGGCGAGGTGGTGTATGTGGACAGCGACACGGCGCAGCGGATCTACGAAGAGCGCAACCCCGTGCGGCAGTACACGTACATCTTCGACGCGGCTCTGGCCCAGGCTCTGTCAGCACGCGAGTCACAGGACCTGATCCGCACAGTCATGGAGGAGCTGTGACCCAGTGGCCCGCACACCCAACCCGTACCCCACTCTCGATGACGCGAAGTACAACGCGGTGCTCAACGGCCGGTACCGGAAATCGACCTTCAGCAACGGCAACGCAGGTTGCCTGTCGTTCACCGTGGCCGGCGGTCTGATCGGCTTCCAGGACGACAAGCTGCCCCCAGCCGAGCGCAAGGCCCGCACCCTCATCTTCAACCAGCACGAGATGGCCGCCTTCATCGCCGGCGCCAAGAACGGAGACTTCGACCACCTACTCGACTGACCCTTCCAAGTGTGTGACACACAGGCGCCGCGAGTCCGCAACGTTGGGCAGCCGTCCACTGTGACCGAGCTAGGGTTCGGACCCTGATGCTGACCAATGTCTACGTCGACGGGTTCAACCTCTACTACGGCTGCCTCAAGGGCACGCCGTACAAGTGGCTGGACCTCGGAATGCTGTGCCAGGCGCTGCTGCCACCGAACAAGATCCAGCGCATCCGCTACTTCACTGCCAAGGTCAGCGCTCAAGCGGATCCACATCAGCCGGTGCGCCAGAGCACCTACCTCCGAGCACTCCAGACGGTTCCCGGGCTGAGCGTGCACCTGGGTCACTTTCTGACGTCGAGCACCCGCATGCCGCTAGCCAATCCGATTCCTGGGGGACCTCGGACGGTCGAGGTGATCAAGACCGAGGAAAAGGGCTCCGACGTCAACCTGGCGACCTACCTGCTGACCGACGCATTCCGGGCGGACGCGGACACGTTCGTCCTGATCAGCAACGACTCGGACTTGATGGAGCCAATCCGCCTGGTCAGGCAGGAACTCGGCTACCGGGTGGGAATCGTGAATCCGCATCAGGTGATAAGCCGAGCACTGCAGCGGACCCAGCCGAGCTTCACCAAACAGATCCGCCAGGGTGTCCTTGCCGCCAGCCAGTTCCCAGCGAAACTCAGCGACGCCCACGGCACCATCACCAAGCCTGCGACCTGGTAACAAAGCAGAGGCCCCGCCGAAGCGGGGCCTCGCACCCAGCCACCGAGGCGACTGGGGGGATACACCAAGTATAACTGAGCAGCGGTACAACTGACTTCTCTGTCCCACGCAGAGCCTCAGTGCCCGCCGTGGCGGCTCGCCATGTCATCGGACAGGCGAAGCGCTATCAAGGCAGGCAGGTAGCGGGCCTGGTCCCGCGGTACGATTTGTCGCTGGAGGATGAGCGATGAACCCTGGTTACCCGATCGAGGTGTTCTGGAGCGACGAAGGCGGGGTCTGGATCGCCGACGCTCCAGACCTTCCGATGTGCTCCGCTCATGGTCTGGCGCCCCATGAGGCCGTCGCCGAGGTCGAGCAAGCCATCGAGGCGTGGTTGGACGCAGCGCGGGCCACCGGGAGGCCAATCCCGAAGCCGTCCAGCCGAGCCGCGCTGGCCTGATGTTCGCGGCACGCGGCGCAGCAAGAAGGGCGGCATGAGCACGCAGCATGCACAACGGCCCAGTGGCCGATATACCTCAGTTCACCCGCGGCGAGACTCGGTGGTCCGTGAACCCGTTTGCGCGGTCACACGCTCCCCAACTCGTGCTCTGCCTGCTGCAGTAATTCGCGAGCGCGGGAGATCGCTGCATGCCGGGGGGGTGGGACATCGGTGTCGCGAGCAGCGCGCATCGTCGCCCACCTGATCCACTCCGACAGCGACGTTCCTGCCGCGGCAGCAGCCTCGCGGATCAGGTCTGCTTCATCCGCAGGTAGCCGAAACGACATAGTGACGCGGAGCGGCTTGGAGACGTCAAAGTCGACCTCCTCACCGAGCTCGTCATCGCGGTGCTGCCAATGGTAATCGGCCAGTTCGGCTTCGCTCATCTCGTCGGGATGCTTGTCCCTTGTCATGGCAGCCTCCATGCGCTGACTGGACGGGCGGTGCGCCGTGCCTGGTCGTAGATGAAGTTGACCCGCACTTGGGAACCACCGTCGGTAACGCCGATGGCGACGTAGTCTGCCGTCCTGCCGGACCTGTTTCGGCGGAACACCGGGTTGTTGACGAACACCTCAGAGATCTCGGCCGCTGACACGCGAGCGGTGGCGTGGGCGATGTTGCGCTCGTCCAGTTCCACGGTCTCGATCCACACGCCCCGCCCGCCCTTGTATTCACAGCATGCTAAGTGTATTACAGAAGTTGATGTGCCGTGCCCGCGGTCCTGGCCATCGAGGGACGGCCGCTGAGGCAGTACGTAGGTACCTGAATGGGTCCGAATTCACTGACAGCGCGGCGAGCCCTTCATTGATCCAACTGTAGCGACCGACGTCGTCGTAGCGCAGGCGGCGATGCGAGCTGATGATCGTGCAGGCGGGAAAGCAATACCTGCGCCAGCACCGCGCCGAGCAGGCACAGGAACATGTCCCACTGGGTGTCCCAAACATCGCCCTGGGTGGCGAGGAAGGCGTCGGCCGCCGCGCCCAGCGCCAGCGCCGACCACCACTCGATGAACTCGAAGCAGGCGCTGAACGCCAGGCAGGCACTGCTCACCAGCACGAACAGCCACCCGCCCGGCCGCAGCGGGGTCCGTCGCAGCAGGATTTCGCGGACCAGGATCGCGGGAACGAAACCCTGGACGAAATGGCCGAGCCGGTCGTAGTTGTTGCGAGACAGGGCGAAGGCGTCCCGGAACCAGTCACCGAGCGGCGTTTCGGCGTAGGTGTAGTGCCCGCCGTAGAGCAGCACGCACGCATGCAGCACCAGCAGCCAGCACAGCAGCCGGGTGAGCGGGAACCGGCGCCACCCCCACAGCACCACAGGTAGCCCGATTAGCACCCACCCGACCTCCATCAGCCAGGTGAGGCGGTCGACCGGCGCGATACCCGACCACACGAGGACGGCCAGCACGACGCCGACGAGTACTCGCCGCTCAGTACGTCCAGGCGTCATACCTTCTCCGCGGTCGACTCGAAGCACCGTTGATGTTAAGGGCCGGGTGGGGAACATGACCGGCGCACTGGCCGTTAAACCCGTCAGATAGGTTGAGCGGGATCCACTCAAGGCAGCTTGAGTCAGTCCCAGTCAAGTTCGAAAGGGTTGCTCACATGGCTCGTGCGGTCGGCATCGACCTAGGGACCACCAACTCCGTCGTGTCCGTCCTGGAGGGCGGCGAGCCCACGGTGGTGGCGAACTCGGAGGGCTCGCGCACCACGCCCTCGGTGGTCGCCTTCGCCAAGAACGGCGAGGTGCTCACCGGTCAGTCCGCCAAGAACCAGGCGGTCACCAACGTGGACCGGACCACCCGGTCGGTCAAGCGGCACATGGGGTCGGACTGGTCAACCACGATCGACGGAAAGAAGTACACCGCGCAGGAGATCAGCGCCAGGGTGCTGATGAAGCTCAAGCGCGATGCCGAGTCCTACCTCGGCGAGGACGTGACCGACGCGGTGATCACCGTGCCGGCCTACTTCGAGGACGCCCAGCGCCAGGCCACCAAGGAGGCCGGTCAGATCGCCGGGCTCAACGTGCTGCGCATCGTCAATGAGCCCACTGCGGCCGCGCTGGCCTACGGTCTGGACAAGGGCAAGAAGGAGCAGACCATCCTGGTCTTCGACCTCGGGGGTGGCACGTTCGACGTGTCGCTGCTGGAGATCGGTGAAGGTGTGGTCGAGGTCCGCGCCACCTCCGGCGACAACCACCTCGGTGGGGACGACTGGGATGAGCGGGTCATCACCTGGCTGGTGGAGAAGTTCCGCGCGTCGCAGGGCATCGACCTCAAGAAGGACAAGATGGCCATGCAGCGGCTGCGTGAGGCCGCCGAGAAGGCCAAGATCGAGCTGTCCAGCCAGTCCACCGCGACGATCAACCTGCCTTACATCACCGTCGATGCCGACAAGAACCCGCTGTTCCTCGACGAGACACTGTCGCGTGCCGAGTTCCAGCGGATCACCGCCGACCTGCTGGATCGTTGCCGGGCCCCGTTCCGCAACGTGATCAAGGACGCCGGCATCTCGGTCGGCCAGATGGACCACGTGGTGCTCGTCGGTGGCTCCACCCGGATGCCGGCGGTGCACGACCTGGTCAAGGAGCTGACCGGCGGCAAGGAGCCGAACAAGGGTGTCAACCCCGATGAAGTAGTTGCAGTGGGAGCCGCCCTTCAAGCCGGGGTGCTCAAGGGTGAGGTCAAAGACGTCCTGCTGCTCGATGTCACCCCGCTGTCGTTGGGCATCGAGACCAAGGGCGGCGTGATGACCAAGCTCATCGAGCGCAACACGACCATCCCCACCAAGCGCTCGGAGATCTTCACCACTGCTGACGACAACCAGCCGTCGGTGCAGATCCAGGTGTTCCAGGGCGAGCGGGAGATCGCGGCTTACAACAAGAAGCTCGGCATGTTCGAGCTGACCGGGCTGCCGCCGGCGCCGCGGGGCATGCCGCAGATCGAGGTCACCTTCGACATCGACGCCAACGGCATCGTCAACGTCTCGGCCAAGGACATGGGCACCGGCAAGAGCCAGGCCATGACCATCACCGGCGGGTCGGCGCTGCCCAAGGACGACATCGACCGGATGATGCGCGACGCCGAGGAGCACGCCGAGGAGGACCGGCTGCGCCGGGAGGAAGCCGAGACCCGCAACCAGGCGGAGTCGCTGGTCTACCAGACCGAGAAGTTCATGAAGGACAACGACGACAAGCTGCCGTCTGACGTCAAGGACCAGGTGAACGCCGCGCTGGGCGAGGCTCAGGATGCGCTCAAGGGCACCGACACCGCGGCGATCCGGGCGGCGATGGAGAAGCTCGCCACCGAGTCCCAGGCGCTGGGTCAGGCGCTGTACAAGGACCAGGCCGCGAGCTCTGCGGCGGCCGGCGATGGTGCGGCACCCGACGGGTCGTCTGCGACGACGGCCACCTCGGGGGGGGCTGCCGACGACGTCGTCGATGCCGAGATCGTCGACGAGGAGCCGGGGAGCGGCAAGCGGTGAGGTCGCGGGATGCCGGTGACGGCACCGCTGGCGAGGAGCAACCCAGAGTCGTCATTCGAGACAAGCGGAGGATCGATCCGGTGACGGGTGAGATTCGGGTCCCACCGG
>JBOHGX010000223.1:0-4650 GCA_050700255.1 Pseudonocardiaceae bacterium | reverse complement strand
CGATGTCGACGCCAATTGCGTAGTCGTCCTTCACGTCCAGGTCATCCAGCGCCTGGTCGGCGTGCACTAGCGCGGCGCCACCACCGGCCACGATGCCCTCGGCCATCGCGGCGCGCGTCGCGGACAGTGCGTCCTCGACCCGGTGCTGCAGCTCGGCGAGCTCCGCGTTGGTCGGGGCGCCCACGCTGATCACCGCGACCTTCCCGGACAGCGCACCGATCCGCTCGTTGTGTACGTCCTCGTCGACGCCGGAGGGCGCGCGTTCGCGTTCGGCCCGCATATGGGTGTGCCGGAAGTCGATGGCCTCGGCCGAACCGGCCCCACCGACGATCGCGGTGCGGTCGGCGTTGACCCGTACCTGGGACGCCCGGCCGAGTTGATCGGCCGTCATGGTCTCCAGGGTGAAGCCGGAGTGCTTGCTGTACACCTCGCCGCCGGTCATCGTGGCGATGTCCTCCAGCTTGCGGAGCCTGCGGTCGCCGAAACCGGGCGCCCGGATCGCCACGCACTGGAAGATGCCGTTCACGTGATTGTGCACCAGCATGCTCAGCGCCGTGCCCTCGACATTTTCCGCGACGATCACCAGCGGGCGCGGATTCCGCATCACCTTGTCCAGCAGCGGCATGAGCTGCTGGGCCTTCGTGATCTTCTCGCTGCACAGCAGGATGTACGGGTCGTCGATGATCGCTTCCAGGCTCGCCGGGTTGGTCACCATGTACGGCGAGACGTACCCGTTGTCCCACTCGAAGCCCTCGACGAAGTCGACGCTCATGCCGTGCACCGCGGACTCGGTGACCGTGACGATGCCACCGTCACCAACCGTGTGCAGCGCCTTGGCGATCACCTCTCCGACCATGTCGTCGTCGTTGGCCGAGATCGCGGCCACCCGGGCGTAGTCGTGCTCGGTGGCCACCGGGTGCGCCACACTCTGCAAGTGCTCCACCAGCCGTGCCACGGCGAGGTCGATGCCCCGCTTGATCAGCACCGGGTTGCCGCCTGAGTCAATCGCTTTCATACCCTCGCGGACGATCGACCGCGCGAGCACCGTCGCGGTTGTCGTGCCGTCGCCGACGATGTCGTTGGTCTTGATCGCCGCTTCCTTGACCAGCTGGGCTCCCATATTCTCGAACTGGTCCTTGAGGTGGATCTCACGCGCGATCGTCACACCGTCGTTGGTGACCACCGGCGACCCGGTGATCTTTTCCAGGATGACGTTGCGTCCCTTGGGCCCGAGCGTCGACTTGACCGCCTCCGCCAGCTGGTCGACCCCGGCCAGCAGCAGGCTGCGGGCTTCCGCACCGAAACGTAGTTCCTTGGCCATCTGATCTCCCTCGGTGTGGTTCTAGAACTGTGGCGTGAGAACTAGGGAATGAGGATCGCGCGGCCGCGGACCCGGCCGTTGTCGAGGTCATCGAGGGCCTCGAGGGCCGAGTCGAGCGGGTAGGTCTTGGTGTGCAGCGTGACCTTGCCGGCCTGGGCGAGGACCATCAGCTCGGCGAGGTCGTTGTAGGTGCCGACGATGTTGCCGATGATGTTGCGCTCGGTGGTGATGATGTCGAAGGTCGGGATCTGGACCTGGCCCCCGTAGCCGATCACGTAGTAGGAGCCGGCCCGGCCGGTCATTTCGAAACCGTCGTGCTCGGCGCCCTGCTCGGCGACGAAGTCGAGCACCACTTCGGCGCCCGCCCCGCCGGTGAGGTCTTTCACCGCGTCCACGTGTTGCCCGTTGGCGACCACGGTGTGCTGTGCACCCAGCTCCTCGGCCAGCTTGAGCGCATCCGGGTTCCGGTCGACCACGATGATGGTGGTCGCGGTCAGTGCGGCGAGGCACTGGATGCCGATGTGCCCGAGGCCGCCGGCGCCGATCACCACACAGGTCGTCCCGGGATACAGCAGCGGGATCGCCTTGCGTACCGCGTGGTAGGCGGTGATCCCGGCGTCGGCCAGCGCCGCGACATCCGCCGGCTGAGTCGACGGGTCGAGCTTGACGCAGGCCCGTGCCGAGGTCAGCAGGAACTCGGCCATCCCTCCGTCTCCGAACAGACCCGGGAAGTCGCCGTTGCTGCAGTGCATGTCGTCGCCGGCACGACAGGCTCGGCACAGCCCGCAGCTCGGTGCTGGGTGCAGGATGACCGTGTCCCCCGGGGCGACGTTGGTGACCCCGTCGCCGACCGCATGCACCCAGCCTGCGTTCTCATGGCCCAGCGTGTAGGGCAATGCAATCCCGGTCGTGTCGGCCCACTGACCCTCAATGATGTGCAGGTCGGTGCGGCAGACCCCGGCCCCCCCGATCTTCACGATCACATCCAGCGGTCCGGAGATGGTCGGCTCCGGCACGTCCTCCACCACTGGCGGCTTGTGGTAGTCGTGCAACCGGACTGCTTTCATGACCTCTACTCCTGTTCTTCGGTGGCTGAGGCGGTGACTGAGCCCACGCCGTATCTGGTGGCGAGCAGGCTGAGGCAGTGGCCGGTGTTGGCTTCGATGTTCACCCTGGTGGTGCGGACGCGCCGCAGGTGCAGAGGCAGCGCTTCGAGCCCCACGGGCGCACCGGCGCCGTCCACCAGCAGCGGTGCGTCATCGTCGGACCGGATGCCGAGCTCTGCCCGGCGTTGCCGGAGGCGGTCGAGATCAGCCGACGGCGCGACGTCGCCCAGCCGCATGCCCGCCAGGTCCGCGGGCTGGGCGCCCGCCGCGAGCAGCGGTCGTGCCACCCGGTCCTGGCCGGCCAGCATGGCCTTGCGGATGAAGGTCGTGCGCAGTTCGTCCAGCTCGCTTTGCGCCTCGCTGCCGAACGTGGCCACGAATCCCGCGCGGGCGGCTACCCCGTCGTTGATCGTGGTGGCGGTGAAGTGATCCTCCAGCACGATCTCCGCCCGGGTCACCCCCTCCACGGCCGACACCGCGTCGTAGGCGTCGGCGACCATCAGGAACGCAAAGTTCGGGGCGCAGAAGAAGGTCGGCAAGCGCAGCCGCACCTGCGCCACCCCGTCCGCGGCGACCGTGCACGACGACACGAATTGGAGCTCGACGATCGAGGTGTCCAGTTCGGGGTCGCGTACCGTCCCCAACGCGGCCAGCGCGCGTGACGCAAGTGTCACGCCTGGACCCCGGCGGTCTCGGTGGTCAACTGCTCGCCGGGCGCCATGTCCTCGTCCGCCGCGGTGGACGGCTGGCACTCGATCGGGACCTCGATGTCGTACAGCTTCGCCGCGTTGAGCCCGAGGATCTTCTTCTTGGTCGCGACGGTTGGCCGGGGGTAGTCCGAGAATGCCTCGTCATCGGGCATCTGCCAGTCAACAAGGCCCTCGACCTGCCACTTCGGCGTCCAGATGTTGTAGTCGGCGCCGAAGGTCATCCGGTCCTCACCCACCCAGAACAGCAGCTCGCCCATCACTCTGTTGAAGAACTTCGGGCGGGCGTACATCAGAGCGCCGATCACCACCGAGCAGCCGGCGTAGACATTGGGCTCCTGCACGGCCATGTAGCAGAAGTCGTCGATACGCGGAATGCCCGCGTGCTCGATGATGAAGTTGAGCTCCGGGAAGTCGGTCGCCGCCCCGTCGACGTCTGCGGCGTCGAAGGCGTCCTTGTCCAGCGGCCAGATCGTCGGGCCCTTGTGGACATGGATGTTCTTGATCCCGAGCTCCTGGCAGCGCTCCAGGTACCGGTAGGCCTCCGGGTCGGTGAGCTTCCAGCCGCGGGAGCCCTGGTACCACTCCGCTGTGTAGAGCTTCACGCCCCTGAGGTTGAACCGCTTGGCGTCCTCCTCAAGCTGCTTGAGCCCGGCGTCACCCTCGCGCGGGTCGAAGCGACCGTTGGTGATCAGCTTGTCCGGGTACTTCTCGGTCAGCACATGGTTCTGCGCGGCGGTGTTGAAGCCGTTCTTGTACCACTCGGTCAGGTAAGTGGACTGGAAGATCGCGACATCGACGTGGCCCTCGTCGAAGACGTCGCGCATGAAATCCTCTTCGGAGACCTTCAGGTAGTGCTCGTAGTCCCAGTGCGTCTCCGGTGGGGCCAGCTGGTGGTAGCCGTAGAAGCAGTCGATCCAGCCCTTAGCGTAGGTCTCGGCCCCCGGTACCCAGTTCTCCCGACTGGCATCCCAGAAGTGCGAGTGGGTGTCGACGACGAAGTACTTCTCGCCATCCTTCTCATACATCGTGGTGGGTCCTTTCGCCGCGCCTCCTGGTGTTACTTTGTCTTCAGGTCGAAGTCGATGAACTCCGCCGCGTCCTCGGGATTGGCGAACATGATCGTCCGGTCGTCCTCGTGGATCATGCGGCCGTAGTGCGTCGACATGTTCTCCTCGAACTCGGCGGAGTCGAACCAGCCCTCTTCCTCACCGGCGGCATCGTCGATCTCGGCGTACACGACATCCATCCGGTTGCGCGCGTCGACTCGGATCATCGAGGGCAGCGGTGTCACCGTGACGTTGTCCTTGGTCGCCATCACCTGCGCGACCAGGGCACCGACCTGGTTATTCATCAGCGTGAAACCGCACATGTTCGAGGCGGTGTTGTTGGCCTTGAACGGGCTCTCGGCTGTCTTGAACGTGGTCACTGGGCCAGCTCCTTCGGTACTTGCAGACCAAGGTCGGACACGATCCCGCTGAAGCGGTTCTTGGCGCGGTCGAGGCCGACCTCGAAC
>JBOHGX010000222.1:0-11918 GCA_050700255.1 Pseudonocardiaceae bacterium | reverse complement strand
GGTCACCGCGGGCCGGTTGGACGGCACCGCGGTCGATGCCGTGCTAGCAGCGGCCGGCCAGGGCGGCGACCGCCGGCGCGCACCGTGGCCGGCCGGGCTCTCCGATCGGGAGGTCGAGGTGCTGCGGCTAACCTGCCGTGGACCGACGGGTCGTTCACCGCGGTGGTCGCGAACTTCCTGCTGCCCCACCTGGCGGTGTCCATCTGGGAAGTCCCCGAGCGGGCCGCGGTGCTGGGCATAGTCGTCGCGGCGGTCGCCGAGGCAGGCGCGACCCCGCCCGCGCACTTGCCGCCAGGGGCGCCGTTCTTCGCCTACTCCTCCGACGACGCGCTGACCGGACTGCTGCACGATGCCGGTCTAGACGAGATCGAGGTGCTGCGGCTGTCGTTCACACACCGGGTCGCCTCGGCCGACGAGCTGTGGGACGGGGTCCTGGGCGGGACCGTCCGGACCTCCGCGCTGGTCGCGGGCCAACCGGCGCAGACGCAACGCCGGATCCGGGTGGCGTTCGACCGGCTTGCCGCCGGCTACGCCGTCGACGGCGGTCTCGAGCTGCCGGTCTCGGTGAAGATCGCCTCAGGGAACCGGTTCACCGACCTGGTCGGCTCTGAGCTGCCGCTGCAGTCCGCGGGCATGGGCCTGGTCGCCGGGGTCGACCTCGCCGCGGCGGTGACCACCGCCGGCGGACTCGGGATGCTCGGCCCGCAGCTGCTGCCACCAGACGCCTTCGAGGCCGCGCTCAGTGTGCTCGCCGAGCGCACCGCCGGACGACCGTTCGGCGTGAACTTCCTCGGGCCGTTCCTCGATCCCCACCAGGTCGAGATCGCCGCTCGCCGAGCCCGGGTCGTCGAGTTCTTCTACGGCGACCCGGATCCCGAGCTCGTCCGGATCGCTCGTTCCGCGGGGGCCCTCGTCTGCTGGCAGGTGGGCTCGGCCACCGAGGCCCGGCAGGCGGTGGCGGCCGGCTGCGACCTCGGTGCCGCCTGGTCGAGTCGATCCGCAAGGTGATGGCAGCCTTCGGCATGTAGTTGGTCATCCGGTTGTGGACCAACGCCTGGGCCAAGTTCGTGCCGTTCCTGGCGGTTCGACCAGGACATCCGCACGATCATCGGCACCGCCAACGCTCTTGACAGCATCAACGCCTGGATCAGGCAAGCGGTCAACCAACCGGCCGCGTACGAGCAAGGGCACACCGTGTAGCGCCACACTGATGTTGGCCCACCTAACCGGAACACCAGCGTGTCGGCATCACGCACGGCCACGAGCTGGGCGAGGAACGGTGAGCGGACTCACGGCCACGCTCGTCGCTGAGCAGGAAGACGGGTCCCGAGGTCCTCAAGCAGGACCAGGATGAGCTGGTGCCGTCCTCCGCCTTGCGCAACACCAGCGAGAGGTACTCATCCCCGACCCCAGACTCAAACCAGGTGCGCGAGACGAAGATCAGACCCGCCGTGCATCCGAGGATTCCCTGGTCCATCTTCGCCACGATGTCGTCCCCGGGCGCGATCTCCCAATGGTCGTACCAAGCATCGACCCCATCCCGGTGAAGCCGATCGGTGAACTCCTCGACCACCGCGCGATCAGTCGCCAAGAACACCTTCCGGCGGCGCGCCGTACGAGGCTGGGTCGGTGTCCGTGATGGCCATGATGCGGTGTCTGCGGCTGAGCGGTTGCGGGGGATGTGCTGCGGTCGCGGCGGAGTCTGGGTGCAGGTCGAATCTTGGTAGAGCCGGTCGAACAGTTCGGGATGGCCGGCTCGGAAGTGGGCGGACCGGCGGATCGGGCAACTCACCGGCGAGGTAGCCGCGCGCTCGATCCGCCTCGACCTCGACACCAACCTCATCGCGGTCTGGGGCCGCGGCCACGTCGCGGTCGGCGAGCTGTGGTCGTGCTACTGCCGCTACCCCTACTTCACCAGGCTGCGGGACCGCGCGGTCCTCGACGAGGGCGTCGGGTCCGTGCTGACATCCATCATGTGGGAGAAGGAGGGCTTCGCTCTCGCGGACGGATACGACGAGGCGACCGGACGCTATCGAGGGCTCGTCCTGCCCGGCGGGGACGCACGCTTCGGCGCCATCACGGACGCCACGCCTCCTCGTCCTGCCGACTGCGGCAACCCAGCAAGCAGCTGCCGAGCTTGATAACGACGACCGGACGAACCTGGAAGATGGGCCGGAACCCGGCGCTCAAGGCGCCGGCCGTGACAGCTCACTGCCGACGTCCCCCGACCCGGTCAACCGGCGCTACTTTGGCGTGTATTCCGTCGACCCTGAGCGCTATGGCCGGGACCTCACACGGCTCAGCCAGGAGATCCTGCAGCCGCTGACGTCGGTCGACGGCGCGCGGGTGCGCATCAGCGTCGAGATCCACGCCGAGCGGCCGGAGGGGTTTCCGGAGGACAAGATTCGCGTGATCCAGGAGAACGCGCGCACTCTGCGGTTTGACCAGTCAGGATTCGAGGACAGCTGACGTGGCAGAGGGCGCCCGCACCTCCGTCGGCGACGCCCGCGCATTGCTCCGACGCGCGCAGAATCTGGTCGAGCTGGTCAGCGAGGTCGAGAACGGACGTGAATCCCTGCGGCATGGCGTTGAAGCCGCTTTCACAGCACTCCGCGAGCAGATGGTTCGACGTGAACTCGCGAACATCCCAGTGACGCGGCTCCGTGACACGACCGAGGGGCGGCTGCGTATTGGGCCACTGGAGCACGCCGGGTTCCCGACCGTGCTGGAGGGTCCACGATTCGTCGCCAAGGCGGCTACAGCAGATTCCTGGCGTCGGTGCGACGATCGCGACTCAGCTCCTGGCGGCCGCCAGGCAGGTGGCCACCGCCATCCGCGATGGGCTCCGCGTGCGGGTCGACCTCGATCCGGACGACGCGGCCAGCACGTCCCTGATCGTGGCTCTATACCGGCTGCGGGGCTTCGAGGCTGTGACCGACCTCGGTCGCGAGCACGCGGGGCGAATAGCCAGCGATCTGAGCGGAGCGCTCCCGGCAGCGGCGTCTACCGGGAGCCGTCTGCGCCGGGTGTTGTCGTTCGGTAGGAGCCGGTCTGACGCCCACGCCGCGCTGGCTCGGGTCGGACAGCTGGTCGAGTCGGCCGGGTCGACCGGGGTTCAACGCGAGCTCGACGGTGCCCGCACCGCGCTGCGTAGTACGCCTGAGCCTGCCGCCGCGTGGACTGACTTCGAGCGACATTCCCCAGAGTTCTACGGGCTTCTCGGGGAGATCGTGGACCTCGGTGAGGACCGCGACGCTGCCTCCGGTTTCCTACCGGCCGAGGTCGTCGAAAGCGTCAATACTCATCCTCTCGACGACCGCTTCCGGCGTGTTTCGCTGCGGGGCTACCAGGCCTTCGGCGCTCGCTTCGCACTCGCCCGTCAGCGCGCGATCATCGGTGACGAGATGGGCCTCGGCAAGACGATTCAGGCCATCGCCGCGATCGCTCACCTCCGCGCAACTGGCCACGAGAGGTTTCTCGTCGCCTGCCCAGCCAGCGTGTTGATCAACTGGACACGGGAGATCGCAGAGCGCAGCGAGCTGACCCCCTATCGCTTCCACGGGCCCGAACGCGCGACCAACCAGGCAATGTGGGAGCGGCTCGGCGGAGTCGGCGTGACGACGGTCGACTCACTGCATTCGTTGACCGTGCCCGAGGACGTTGCGATCGGTCTGCTGGTCGTCGACGAGGCGCACTACGTCAAGAATCCGCTGGCCCGGCGCAGCCAAGCCGTCCGCCGCTGGACCGCTCGCGTGGATCGCGTGCTGTTCCTGACTGGCACACCCATGGAGAATCGGGTCGAGGAGTTCAAGAGTTTAGTCGACTACCTCCAGCCGGGGCTCGCTCCGCGGATCGACGGCAAACATGCGCTGGCAGGCGCGGACGCCTTCCGGCGCGCGGTGGCGCCTATGTACCTACGCCGCAATCAGGAGGAAGTGCTGACCGAGCTGCCCCAACTCGTCCGCTCCGACGATTGGGTGGAGCTCGGCCGGCCTGACTTTCTTGCATACCGCGCAGCAGTCGAAGAAGGCAACTTCATGGCTATGCGGCGCGCCGGCTACTCTCCTGGGACACCCGACCGCTCAGCCAAATTGAGACGATTACTGGAGATAGTGGACGAGAGCACAGCGAACGAGCGCAAGGTCGTTATTTTTTCATACTTCAGAGACGTTCTTAAGACCATTCTCCGATCGCTCAATAATGCTCATGGTCCAATTACAGGCAGCGTGCCTCCTGGTGCGCGACAGGCAATCGTTGATCAATTCTCCAAAAGTCGAAGGTCATTCAGTCCTGCTCGGCCAAATTCAGGCGGGCGGCGTGGGACTGAACATTCAGGCCGCCAACGTTGTCATCATATGCGAACCCCAGGTCAAGCCGACTCTGGAGGAGCAGGCGATCGCACGCTTGTACCGGATGGGTCAGGTCCGGTCAGTTCAGGCGCACCGACTGCTTGTCACGAACAGCGTCGACCAACGGATGATCGAACTGCTGGCCGCCAAGTCGCGACTCTTCGACGACTACGCGCGCCGCAGCGAGGTGGCGGAGAATAGTTCGGACGCGGGGATATCTCCGAGGTCGAACTCGCGCGTCGCGTTGTCGCCACCGAGCAGGAGCGTCTGGCACGAGAAGCGATGCAGAAGAATGTTGATGATTTCGTATAAGCGCCCTATAAGGCGGGGTAGAGCGTGAAGACGCGAGCTTCCCGGACAGCATGAAAGTGCCGGCGGTCGGTAGTGGCAACCTCTAAGTCACCCAGTCGCTCGGCGATCGCTATCACGGACGCGTCGACAGCGCCAAGGGGAAGGTCTGCATATTTGCGGACCAGCTCAGATGCTCGTGCGTAGTCCCTGCTCGTCAGTGGGATGGGGTCAAAGTCCTGGCGGCTGAGCGCCGCCAGGAAATCGGCCTCAGCGACCGGACCGAGGCGGGTTTCCAGGAGGTACTGTAGCAGACTTCGGTGACGACCAGAGAGGGCACGCGGAGCGGACCTGGTGAGGTGCTGAGCAGCTCGGCCGCAGAAGCGTGCCAATCGTCGGATCGGTCGATGTCGGCGTAGATGACGCCGGTGTCGACGATCAACTGTTGTGCGGATTCCGGCCGCCGAGTCCCTGCCGCAGAATCTCGGCCGATCGGGTGGCGGTGTCGCCCCGGCCGCTGTCGTAGGCACCGGTCATCGGCAGTCGGCGCCGCGGCTGGCGCGGTAGGTCGATTGTCGGTTTCAGTGTGCGCAGCAGTGCCGCCGCATCGCTTAGCAGCTGCTCGTCCAGCTCGTCGATCAGGCGGTGCAGGTCACTTCGGTCGCTGCCCATGGTGTGACAGTAGCGGACAGATCGCACCTCGCGCGGTTCACCCACGCCGTTGCCTGTCGCTCCGGCGACCGAAGCTGTGATCTTGGCGCAGGCGGCCATAGGTCGGGCCGTACCCAGCGGAGCACTGTCCCTGGGTTCCTCTGGGGTGTGGTCGGAAAGCCCAATCGGATAGGGAATCAGCGTTCCGCTGACTTCGCGTGGGTGGCAGTTCGCGCGCCCAAGCGGCGCTAGGTACAGTAGCCCCACGCAGTGGACTTCGAGCCATTGGAGCGTCCTCCTGGGCACGCGTTCATCTCATACGTGCGGGAGGACGCCGAACGTATCGACCGAACAAAACTCCTCAGCGACGTCTGGAACAACGAAGGGATGTTTGCGCTGCATCGGCAAGGGAGCCTGATCGCCGGCTTCCCACCGGGTCACCGTGGACCGGCCGACGTGCAGAGCCATGATCGGCCCCCATAGGCCGTTCAATTCTGGCGATCGCGAGCAGGCGCACTCGAACGTTCGTCTCATGAATGGTGTCACGCGGACCATCCAAGATCATAACAGGGAAGTACTTCCCTGTTAGAACCGGAGCCGGTGGTCGGACTCGAACCGACGACCTACCGCTTACAAGACGCCCCATCCACGTTGACCATGCCTGCTACCAGGGACTTCAATGGCTACAATGATCGTTCTAGTGGCCACAACGGCACGGGTCGATACGAGTTCGCGTCACAAGTGGTGTCACGCCGGCACACCAGCGCTGTGATCTACAGATAGATCCGTTCGGCCAACACTGCGCCGCTTGCGCCCGGCGCCGCGCACGGACAGCGGCATGTGAGTGCGTTTCAGGCGATCAAGTCGTGCGTTGCCTGGACGACCTCGTATTACCCCACTGATGATCACTGGCCTCGTCGGGCTTGCCTCCTACATCCACCGACCAGGGTTCGCCTTCACCATGCCGCATGCCTTGAGAACCGTGCTCACCGCCGAGCATGACCGGCACCGAGGACTGGCACCGTCCTGAGCCAGGTGACCGCCGAGGAGACATACCCCACGCGCCGGAACCGGCGGCACGAGCCGGATGGCCGGCCCGAACAGCGCCGGGTGTGCGTGAAGGTGGAGACCGGCATGGTGCACATCCGCAAGATCGTCTATGACTCGGTGTGCTTGCCCGAACGCTGGGCACGAGCATGGCCAGGCACCCGCGCCACAGCCCGTGCTCCGGTCCGGATTGTCGCGCCGTGCCACTCCCAATGCGGATCCGTGTCCTACGGTTCCGGATAATGCAACGGTGACCCCTCGTTCCGCCAGGCGGGAGAGGCCCGTCGAACATCGCGAGGCCACGCCCGGTACGGTTCGGCAGCTCTACGGCACGGCATTCGCGTGCGGCAAGCCAGGATGCCACGCGGGGCTTTACAGGGGAACGAGAGCACTGATCAACACGTTCTCAACAGCCGCGTCGCGCACATCCACGCGCGTAGCGAAGGCGGTCCTCGTTGGAATCCAGGTATGAGCGAGGCGGACAACCGTGACGCCAGCAACTTGCTTCTTCTGTGCCTTTTCCACGCCTGGGAAGTTGACGACATACCTGACCAGTACCCCGCGGACATGCTGCGTGCCTGGAAGCGTGCCCAGTTGGCCGAGTACGAGCGTGCCCGCAGGAGTTGGCAGATCACCGATGCGGAAGCGCTGGAAGCTGTCGCCCCATTCGACCTACGCACCGCGATCGAGAAGATCGCCGACGTGGTGCCGTTTAACCCGCGGATGCGTAGTCGTGTCGAGGCGTGGCAACTCGCCGTGCGCAGGGGGCACGGCCGACGGGTGGCCCGCCTGACACCGCTCGTGACGGCAGCGCGTCGGGAGGCGGTGCTGGCTTGGATGGCGGCGCTCGGTGACCCAATCGTCGATGTTCCGGCAGGCCAGGTTCGGGTACTGGTAGCTCGCCTCGGCGCCGGGAAGTCCGAGCACGCCTCCCGTTGGTGGGAGGAAGGATTGCAGGTCGCCGCCAACGACTCCGACACCGAGATCCCACTGTTCTTCACCGCCCGTCAGATAACCTCAAGCCTGGAACTGGCGGTCGTCACTGAAATCGGCGGGGACCCGACCCGCACCTGCCGCGTGGTCATCGACGATCTTGACGGGGTGTCAGCCCAGGAGGCGACTCGCCTGCTGACGGAGGCGCGCGAACTCGTCCAGGTGTGGCCCGCCGTCAGCGTGCTGGCAACCGCGCGTCCCGGGATTGCGGTACCCGCCGAGGAGAAGATCGACGTCGACCCCTGGCCGGTCGGGCGTGGGGCGGATCTGGCGGAAGTGGCGATCGGCGATCACGTTCCCTGGCACTTGTGGACCACCGAGACTGCCGACCTGCTAACGAGCCCGCTCACCGCACTGGCTCTGGCCGCTCGCGTCCGCGCCGGCCGCGGCACCAAGGTGTCGCGAGCCCAACTTCTATCCGATCTGGCCACCACGGTGGTCGAGTCGCATGACATCGATGTATCCGATGAAACATGGCAGGACCTGGCCCGACTCGCCGTCCGGATACTCCAGCAGCCGGAGTCAGCGACCGCTGCCTTGTTCCACCCGCTGCCGCGAGTGCGTCGCCTTATCTCTACCGATCTTGTCGTCCCTGACAACGGCACCTTGACGTTCGCGCTACCGGTATTCGAGCAGTACTTCGGATCCGAGGCGATCAGGTCCGGGCTGGTGAGCCTGGAGGCGGTAGCCGTAGCCGGGTCTTTCCCACGATGGCGGTATGCGCTCGCCTTCGCTGTGTCGCGTGCCTCCGCCCCAGATCAAGAAACGCTGCTGATTGAGCTGGCGAAGGTCAACCCCGCCGCTGCGTTCTGGGTCCTTGATGAGATCGCCGAGACCGCAGCGCACGAGACGCACGACGGCCCCTCCGATGATGTGATCGCGGCGTTGATCCGGCGCCGCGACCCGAGCAGCACCGTCACCGAACCCGACCTTGCGATCCGAGCGGGCCTGTGGCTACGCGACGCGGAGAAGGCGCTGCTGAGCGGTATCGGGCCCCTCGCCGAGTCGTTGGCCCGGCACCGCGACGGGATGGTCCAGTGGGGGGTCTGGTTGCAGAGCGGCTACCTCACGCTCGCCCGTTCACGCGACAGGACTCCGCCACCGGAAGTAGTCAGACTTACCGAGATCCACCCGAAGCTCGCCGCCGGATGGCAAAGCTGGAGACAGTTCCGCTTTCCCACCACGGACTTCGGGCGCTGGCTACTTGCCCAGAACGCGCTGCGAGAGCGGCTACAGGCCGCGATCACGAGGAGAACCCTGCCGGTACCCCGCACCTCATGGCTGGCGCGCGAACGCATGTACCTTCTCGCGGCGTTTGTCAACGACTTCGCCTCCGCGCGACGTCGTCGCCCCATCCGTGTCGCCGAGCTCCGCGAAGGGGTCGCCACGTGGATGGAAAAGGTGAACGCATCCCAGCGGTCGACATGGCAGTCGGTCGGCCGCAGCGTCGACTCCGATGAAATCCGCTGGCTATCCACCCAACTCGCCATGGAGGACGGCGACACGCTCCGGCAGCCTTGGCCCGATGGCGATCAGCACCACACCGGCAGGTGGGCATGGCAGGCTTACTCGCCCGCGCTGACGCTGACCATGGCCACGGGTGTCGTACGCGAAGCCTTGATCGGTTACCGCCAGCTTGTTGAATGCAACTTTCCTGCTTTCGGCGATGCGATGGGCCTGTACAGCATACTGCCCCTGCGCGTCGAAGGGCTCGTGGGCAGGTTCGTCGATGACGACAACGCCAGCGGCGTCGAGATGCGCCTGATCCTGCATCCCGATCCGACGCAACATGATCCCGACGTTCCCACGGTCGACCTGCGCCTGATCACCAGCGACCATGACCGGACCTTCTGGGAGTTCGGCCAGGACCATCGGCGCGCTGCCCGGACCGCGTTCGGCCAGAACCCCATTCAGAATCTCCAGTTGCCGCTTCACCTCCCCTGCCCTGCAACGGGCCTAGCGTACGGGTGGTTGGCTCGTGATCTCGCCGCGGTCGGATGGCTCCAAGGCCGCCAGCACTTCTCCGACTGACACCACCGTGCCCTGGCACAGTTCCGCGATGCGCGCGAGGTCCAGCGAGGAGAAGCGGCGGGCACCGCTCAGGGACTCGGACAGCGTCGAGTCGTCGAGCCCGATCCGCTGCGCGAAGTTCGCCGGCTGAAGACGGAACTCACCGACAAGGAGTTCAAGCCTCGCCGGCTCACGGTGCTCCCGTTTCGCCCGAGCGAGGATGAGCAAGCGGCAGTTCACCACGCTGGACCGCATTCTGACCAACAGCGCATGCGCGAACGGCAAACGCCGCTCGGGCGACCTCGTGGCGATGCTGTTGAAGAAGCGGTTCCTGTCCAGTCCATGGTCGTTCGCCCGCACGCTGGAGCTCTACGAGCAGGCCGCGGTCACCGGTCGGCAACTCCAGCTCAACGACGAGGATGCCTACTACGAGGAAGTCCTGGGCAGCGGCCAGTCGGATGAGGAGGAAGGCGAGGTCGACCACCCGGAGTTCACCGCACTGCGGCAGAGCAAGGGCTCCGATCCGCTCGTGACGGCGACGAGCCAGGACATCGCCTCGCTCATCGAGTGGGGCCGAGGCTACGAGCACCGGCCGGACTCCCGCCTGGAGGCGCTGATCACGTTCCTTGACGCGATCTGCCGCCCGGACGGCACGACGTGGACCAACGAGCGAGTCGTGGTGTTCACCGAGTACGCCACCACGCTGGACTGGATCGCCCGAGTCTGGATCAACGTGGTTACCGGGATGTCCTGGCGACGATCCAGGGCTCGACGCCCAGCGAGGAACGGGAGAAGATCCGCGCCCAGTTCACCGAGGACCCGGCCAAGTACGCCGTGCGCGTGCTCATCGCGACGGACTCCGCGGGCGAAGGTATCGATCTTCAGGCACACTGCCACCGGCTGGTGAACTTCGACATCCCGTTCAACCCGTCCCGGCTTGAGCAGCGCATCGGCCGCATCGACCGGTACGGACAACGGGAAACGCCGGAGATCCGCCACTTCGCCCCAGAATCGACATCCACGACCTACGCCGCCGACATGGACTTCATGCGCCGCATCGCGGAGAAAGTCGGCAACGTCGCCCAGGATCTCGGCTCGGTGAACCAGGTCATCGGCGCCGATGTGCAGAACCACTTCAGTCCCACAGCGGCCTCGCGGAAGGCCAGACCGTCCGCGCCCGACGACGGCAACGCGATCATCACTCGAGCGCTGGCAGGCGGCATCGAGCTGAATCGCAGGCTCACCGAGCTGTCGCGCACCTATGACGAACGCAAGGTGGAGATGCACCTGACGCCCGGCAATGCGCGACGCGTGGTGGACGCCGCGCTGGCGCTCACCGCGCAGCCGCCGTTGGTGGAAGTGGGCCATGCGGACACCGACGCGCAGGTGTTCACCGTTCCGGGCCTCGGCTCAGCCTGGCAACCCGCGCTGCGCGGTTTGGACGGGAATCCTGCGTCCGATCACGTTCGATGATCAGGCCGCGCAGGTCGCTGATCTCGTGCACGTCCATCTTGGTCACGCGCTCATGCAGCGGTCGACCCGCGTCCTGCGCAGCGCGTTGTTCAGCGTGGATGCGACCTGCGCGAGTCACGCGATCGGCTCGCGCGCGAGATCTCCGACCAGGAGCAAGCGCTGTTCACCGACGACCAGCACGCGCAGCGGCGCCGTGACCTGCGGGCTATGGAGGACCGGCTGGCAAGCCTGGACGACGAGGAGCAACGCGAGATCACCGCGGTCGGTGAGCGCTACCGCGACATCAAGCCGCACGTGTCCGCCGCCGCCGTTGTTTTCGCGCTGACTCCGGCCGACGCCGAGGCCGAGGCCGGGATGATGCAACCGTGAGCCGCAAGTTCGCCCCCTCGTACACCGACCTGCACCGCGAGTGGCTGGCACTGGTCGACACCGACGGCCCGTTCCTGGCCGTGCCGGCACTCAAACGTGTGTGGTCAACAGGAATGCCACCACCCGACGCTGACGCGGCCGCGGCCTTGAAGGACGCGAAGCCGGCGTGGGAGAAGGCGTGGGAGAACTGGGACAAGCGCCGCGACGACACGGCCGCGGTCGTTCTCCGCGAAGCACGCGATGTCTGGGTGGACGTCGTCCTGCGCGAGGTGCTGGGCTGGGGAGACTCCTACGTCACCACCACGACCGGCAACGCGGTCCGGTCGCCCAACCATGCCGTCACCGTGCGGTCGAACGGCGCCCTCACCCACGGGGATGCGACCGGTGCGCTCGTCCTGGTCGTCGACCCGGTCGACTCGCTGCGTGATCCGCTCGACGACGGCTGGGCTGCCAGCCCCATCGACCGGATGGAGGAACTGCTGCGAGCGGCCACGATCCCGATCGGGGTCGTCACCGACGGACGGTGGTGGGCGATCGTCAGCGCCCGCGTGCAGACCATGGTCGCCTCCGGCATCGTCGACGCCCAGACCTGGATCGAAGAACCGCAGGCCCGTAACGCGTTCATCGCACTGCTCCAGCGCCGCCGCCTGCTGGGCGGCAAGCCCGAGGACCGGCTGACGAAGTTGTTCGGCGACTCGGTCGCCGCCGCTGAGGAGATCACCGAGGCGCTGGGTACGC
>JBOHGX010000221.1:0-2329 GCA_050700255.1 Pseudonocardiaceae bacterium | reverse complement strand
CGCCTCCACTGACGCCGCTGTACCTGCGCCGTCCCGACGCGCTGGAACCTGGTCCGGTCAAGCGGGTGACGCCGGTATGAGTGTCCTGATCGGACCGATGATGCCGGCCGACGCGCAGCGCTGCGCCGAGCTGGAGAAACTACTGTTCGACGGCGACGAGCCGTGGGGCCCGGAGGCTTTCCTGGAGGCGCTGGCTAGCCGTCATCATTATCTCGCCGCGCGGGAAGGCCGGTCCCTGATCGGCTATGCGGGCCTGTTCCGTGCCGGCGACCAGGCTGAGATCCACACTCTCGCGGTCGATCCGGCGCACCACGGTCGGGGGATCGGCCGGGCCCTGTTGCATGCGATGCTCGACCACGCTGCCGGGGCCACGGTGTTCCTTGAGGTGCGCACCGACAACACGGCAGCGATCCAGTTGTATCGCAGCGAGGGGTTCACCGTGATCGGCACCCGCCGCGGTTACTACCGGCCCAGCGGCGCCGATGCGTTCACCATGCGCAGGCAGGCATCATGACCGCCGACGTACTTCTTCCCGCGGAGGCGGCATTGTGACCGGGCTGATCTTGGGCATCGAGACTTCCTGCGACGAGACCGGGGTCGGCGTCGTGCGGTTGGCGTGCGACGGGACGGTCACCCTGCTCGCCGATGAGATCGCGTCCAGTGTGGATCAGCATGCCCGGTTCGGCGGCGTGGTTCCCGAGGTGGCGTCCCGCGCCCACCTGGAGGCCATGGTGCCGACGGTGCGCCGGGCGCTGCAGGTCGCCGGGGTCAGGCCGTCCGATCTGGACGCGGTGGCGGTCACTGCCGGTCCGGGGCTGGCCGGCGCGTTGTTGATCGGGGTGGCCGCGGCCAAGGCTTACGCGACAGCCTGGGCCGTCCCGCTGTACGGGATCAACCACCTCAGCGCGCACGTTGCGGTGGACACTCTGGAGCACGGTCCGCTCCCTCCTGCGCTTGCCCTGCTGGTCTCCGGCGGGCACTCCAGCCTGCTGCAGGTCACTTCGCTGACGCAGCCGTTGCAGCCGCTGGGCGCCACCATCGACGACGCCGCCGGGGAGGCCTTCGACAAGGTCGCGCGGCTGCTGGGGCTGGGCTTCCCGGGCGGACCGTTCATCGATCGGGCCGCCCGGGACGGCGATCCCAGTAGCGTCCGGTTCCCTCGTGGTCTGACCGGTCCCGGCGATGCGCCCTACGACTTCTCGTTCTCCGGGCTCAAGACTGCGGTTGCCCGGCACGTCGAGGGGCTGCAGCGCCGTGGCATCACGGTGCCGGTGGCCGACGTCGCGGCAGCTTTCCAGGAGGCTGTGGTGGACGTGCTCACCGCCAAGGCGGTCCGGGCCGCGACCGATCGGGGCATCGACACCCTGCTCATCGGCGGTGGGGTGGCCGCCAACTCGCGGCTGCGCGCGCTGGCACAGCAACGCTGCACGGCGACCGGGCTGCGGCTGCGGGTGCCCCGGCCTCGATTGTGCACTGACAACGGAGCCATGGTGGCTGCCCTCGGCGCGCACCTGTTCGCCGCCGGAGCGCCCCCGTCCCAGCTTGACATCCCCGCCGACCCGGGCCTTCCGATCACCACCTCCCTGGTTGGTGGTACTTGAAGAGCTACCAACGGACTTCCGGCCACCCTAGTTGAGCGCTGGCACTCGGCGCAGTAGTCTGCCAATTGGCACTCTGGTCCTCAGAGTGCCAGACATGGCATGGGCCACCTCGGCACCCGCGACGGCGGGGTGGCTGCAGCCGGCATCAGACAACCCTGCCAGCTCATCGAAGACCCCAGAAAGTGGAGGTCACACCGTGGCGAGCGTGAACATCAAGCCGCTCGAGGACAAGATCGTCGTTCAGGCCAGTGAGGCTGAGACGACGACCGCGTCCGGCATCGTTATCCCGGACACCGCCAAGGAGAAGCCCCAGGAGGGCAAGGTCTTGGCCGTGGGCCCAGGTCGGATCAATGACACCGGCATTCGCATCCCAGTGGATGTGAGCGTCGGTGATGTGGTCCTCTACAGCAAGTACGGCGGCACCGAGATCAAGGTCGACGGCGATGACCTGCTCGTGCTGCGCGAGTCGGACGTGCTGGCGAAGGTCGCCGGCTAACCCCAACTCAGGAACAGGAAGGATTCAGATGGCTCACAAGGAGCTCAAGTACGCCCAGGAGGCGCGAAGCGCGCTCCAGGAGGGCGTTGACGCGGTAGCCGACGCGGTGAAGGTCACCCTCGGCCCGAAGGGACGCTACGTCGTCCTCGACAAGAAGTTCGGCGCCCCCACCATCACGAACGACGGCGTGACGATCGCGCGCGAGATCGAGGTGGAGGACGTCTTCCAGAAC
>JBOHGX010000220.1:0-3430 GCA_050700255.1 Pseudonocardiaceae bacterium | reverse complement strand
GGTATTTCGCCTCGTTGCGGTCGTCGTCGAACAGCCGCCGGGCGCCGAAACCCACCACGTCACCGCCGAGATCCCGGATCGGCCACAACAGCCTGCGGTGGAAGCGATCCATCGGCCCCCGTTGGCCTTCCCGGGATAGCCCCGCCTTGGCCAGTTCCTCGAAGGCAAACCCGCGGCCGAGCAGGTGCTTCGTGAGCTGCTCCCAGCCCGAGGGGGCGTAGCCACAGCCGAAGGTGCCCGCCACCTCCTGGCCGAACTCACGCTGGGTGAGGAATTCCCGGGCCGGGCGCGCCTCGGGCGAGCTGAGCTGCTCGGCGTAGAACTCCTGCGCCAGCTTGTTGACCTCGACGAGCCGGGCCCGGGTGCCGCGGTCGCGCTGCACTGAGGAGCCGCCACCGGTGTACGTCAGCTGGATTCCGACGCGGTCAGCCAGCCGCTCCACTGCCTCCACGAAACCGAGGTGCTCGATCTTCATCATGAAGTCGACAACGGAGCCGCCCTCGCCGCAGCCGAAGCAGTGAAAGGTGCCGTGGCCTGGGCGGACGTTGAACGACGAGGTCTTCTCGTCGTGGAAGGGGCACAGCCCCTTGAGCGAGTCCGCGCCGGCCCGGCGCAGCGCGACGTACTCGCCGACGACCTCGTCGATCCGGTTGCGTTCGCGGACCTCCGCGATGTCGGCGTCCCGAATCCGTCCAGCCACGGTCAGCGAGTCTAGGGTCAGTCGAGTGCAGGCCGAGGCCGACGTCGTCCAGCAGCACCGCAGCCACCTGCTCGGGGTTGCTTACCGGCTGACCGGATCGCTCGCGGATGCGCAAGACGCGGTCCAGGAGGCCTGGCTGCGGCTGGCCCGGCTATCCGACGCCGACCGGGCGGCGATCCGTGACCCTCGCGGCTGGCTGACCACCGTGGTCGGGCGGCTGTGCCTGGACCGGCTGCGGTCAGCGGCGGTGCAGCGCGAGCGCTATGTCGGATCGTGGCTGCCTGAGCCGCTGCTGACCCGGCTGGACGGCCCGGCGGATCCGTTGGACGAGGTGGTCCGCGACGACGGCGTGCGGATGGCCGCGCTGGTCGTGCTGGAACGCCTCACCCCCGAGCAGCGGGTCGCCTTCGTGCTGCACGACACGTTGAGCGTGCCGTTCGACGAGATCGCGGGCGTGTTGGGCTGCTCGGTTTCCACCGCCCGCCAGCACGCATCCCGGGCGCGGCGCACTGTCGCATCGGCCGATCCGCCGGCCCGGGTGGCTCTGGGCGAGCAGCGCCGGGTGCTCGACGCGTTCCTCACCGCGCTGGCCGGTCGTGACCTCGCCGCCTTGGTCAGCGTGCTGCACCCGGATGCGGCGGTGATCGGCGATGGCGGCGGCAAGGAGCGCACCGCATGGCGGCCGGTCCGGGGCGCCGGCAAAGTGGCCAGGTTCATCCTGGGCTTGCAGCAGCGCTACGGCCCCGAACGGCTCGGCGCTGCCCGGCTGGTGCTGGTCAACGGGGACCTGGGGATGGTCATCCCGCCGTGGCCGGGCGACGCTGGGCACCCGCCGCTGGCCGGCCGGGTGTCGTGCTTCGCGATCCGCGACGGACAGCTGGTGGCGATCTACGACATCGTCAACCCGGACAAGATCGGCCGCACCTTCGGCCCGTGAGTTGCTCAGAAACGTCGGTCCCTCGTGGCACCGTTTGGCAGACCGACCTCCAGGAGGGGACCATGACCAGCATGAGCGTCACTGCCAGCACGCCCTTCACGGTCCATGACCTGGAAGGGATGCCCGATGACGGCCGCCGCTATGAACTCATCGACGGCGAGCTCCTGGTGAGCCCGGCGCCCGGCCTGCGGCTCCAGACGATCGCCTACCAGCTGCATCGGCTGCTGGATGACGTGTGTCCGGAGGACCTGTACGTCATCGCTGCGCCGTTTGCCGTGCAGACCGACATGTCCAACGAGGTGCAGCCCGACGTTCTGGTCGCCCGGTTCGACGAGCTCACCGACAAGAATCTTCCCGCGGCACCCGTGCTGGCCGTCGAGGTGCTGTCCCCGAGCGGCCGGCTGATCGACCTCAACCTCAAGCGGGCCCACTACCAGCGGCTGGGTACGCCCAGCTATTGGGTGCTGGATCCCGACGTACCGGACCTGCTGGTTCTCGAACTCGACGCCGGCGGCCGGTACCAAGAAGTGGTCCGGGTGACCGGCGATGAGGTCTTCGAAGCACACCGGCCGTTCAAGGTGCGGGTCGTGCCGACCGAGCTCCTCGGACGCCTCCGTCCCCGCTGAGCGGCCCCCCACGCCCGCACCGGTACGGTCGATTGACGCCGCCGCTGCCCCATGCCTACCGTCAGGTGCTCGACGGAGTGGAGTAAGCCGGTGCAATGCCGGCGCGGTCGCGCCACTGTGAACGACACCCGCCTTGGGTTTCGTGAGTCAGACACTTCGCCGTCGTGATCACCATCTAGTGGGTCGCGTCAACCCAGGGAGGTACCACCGTGAGTGTCGTCTCCGTACCTGTACCGATTCCGGTTCGCATCCCGTTACGGGAGATTCTGCCCTGGGCGATCTTCGTGGGCGTGCTCAGTGTCATCTTGCTGTATTTCATCGGCGTCGAACAGGGCGTGATGTCGACCGTCGCGGGTCACTATCTGCACGAATTCGTGCACGACGGGCGGCATCTGCTCGGCGTCCCCTGCCACTGATCGCCGGGCCCACCGCCATGATGAGAATGTTGTTGGTGCGTGGCATGCTCTCCGGTCTGGCGGCCGGGCTACTCGCACTGGTATTCGCCTACATCGTCGGTGAGCCCTTGGTCGTCAGTGCGATCGACTTCGAGTCAGCCGCACAGGCCGCCACGGGTCAGGCTCCAGAGCCGGAAACGGTCAGCCGGGCGGTGCAGAGCACCATCGGGCTGGCCACCGCCATTGTGGTGTACGCCGTTGCCTTCGGTGGCCTGTTCAGCCTGGCGTTCGCCGTCGCCTATGGCCGCATCGGCCGTCTCAGCGCGCGGGCCACGGCTGCCGTCTTGGGGCTGGCCGGCTACGTCACGGTGTTCGTCGTGCCGTTCCTGAAGTATCCCGCCAATCCGCCGGCAGTCGGCAACGCCGACACGATCAGCCAGCGCAGCGCGTTATACCTGGCGATGGTGGTGGCTTCGGTGCTGCTGGCGGTGGTGGCGATCTACCTCGGCCGGCGACTCACGTCGCGCCTGGGCGCCTGGAACGCCGCCCTGGTGGCAGCCGCGGTGTTCGTCGTGGCCGTGGGCGTTGTCCAGTTCCTGCTACCCACTATCAATGAGATACCCGATGCATTCCCGGCGACGGTGCTATGGGAATTCCGGGTCGCCTCACTGGGCACCCAGCTGGTGATGTGGGCCACCATCGGCCTGCTCTTCGGGGCGCTGGTGGCCCGCCACGTGGCGGCTCGTGAGTGGCATTCAGTGCTATAGCACTG
>JBOHGX010000219.1:0-4051 GCA_050700255.1 Pseudonocardiaceae bacterium | reverse complement strand
GTGCTGGCACACGCCCGCACCAGGATCTCGGCCGCGGTTCGCGCCGCCGGACACGGAAGACAGCTGCGATGACCGTGCTCTGGCCTCGACTCCCGACACCTGTCGCCACAGACGAACTCGATCGCATCAAGATCAGCGGGCCAGGCCGACCCCAGATACAGCACCCCGCCCAGATCTACACACCGGTGGGCGGCCGCAGAGCCACGGACTCCGAGATTCGCAAGTTGATCACCTTGCTGACCGATCTCGCGACCGAACACGGCTACCCGCAACCGGCATCCGACCAGGGCCGGATCACATTCGACCGGCGAGCAACGACGATCCTGCATGACACCATCGACCTCAGCTGGTCTGAGGCCGGACAACGTGACACTTGGTCCTTCCTCGCCATCGTCACGCTGCCCCACTTGACCAGCTGGCGGTTCGGAACCAACAACTCCGAGCGCTGGATAGCCACCGATCTCACTCGCCACACCTGGTCACGGCTTTGGTGGCAGGCGGTCGTCTTCGAGAACGATCCCGCGGTCCTCGACGCACTCACCGAAAGCGACCTCAACCAGCTTCTCGAACGCAGAACCATGGGTGGCGACCCAAGACTGATCTGCGCTCTCGCACGGTCCATCGTCGATCACACCCCGGACGGCGCCCACCGTCGCCCTCTCGTCCGCGACGTCACGGCTCGACTGCTCCGACGACTAGCCTTCATCGACGCCCAATCTCTCGACGACGCAGCACTCGCGCACCTATGCAGAAGCGAAATCGACGCGAGCTGGCAGCGGTTATCGCACACCAGTCAACAGCCCGCGGTGTGACCGGTCTTCGACGACGAGCGAACGTTCCACCACGAACGTCAGTCGACCCCGGCATCCATCGAGAGCCTTTCGCCAATCAGGACGTGCAAGCGTCGCTATGGGACTTCGGGCTCCCTCGCGGCGACTGCATAAACCTCCCGGAGCACCCACCGCAGCATCGCCGTTGCCGCCTCGGCGGCTTCGGTGGTTGACGCGCAGCGTGCGGTCTGCAGCCGCACGGGGTCGTGGCAGTCCACGATTATCGCGCGCACGACGAAACGTGGCCGGGACGGGTCGTCGTCGAGCTCAACGGTGACGTCGGCTCGAATGTAGTCGTCGATCTGCCGAGACCGAACTAGCCCGACTCGACCGGACTCGACCGGATCGATCTGCCACATGGACTGGTCGAGGGTGATCTCACGGTGTACTTGGTTCAGCTGTTGAAGCTCGGTTTCCTCGTTCATCGGCCCGTCCTCTCGGTTTCCGGCCACACCCCATGCGGTCCACCGCTGCTGCTCACCCATGGCTTAGCTCCTGTCCCCTGAGGTCGCGGGCGGTGGTGGCTGACCTGCGGTTGACCCGCGCCGGTCTCCCCCCTCACCCGATACAAGGCGGAACTTTGCGGCGCCCGGAGGGTGTCCAGGGCCGCCCGCAGGGCGGTCGCGTAGCGACGGTTCCGTGCGGGGCTCGGGGTCCCCGCGCGGGTTCGCCCTGGACATCTGAGGACGACGTGAAACGATTCCCGCCAGGGTGAGGGGTACGAGAGGCAGCCCGCCGGAGGCGGTCCGCTGAGACGCTTGGCCCGCGCGGCCCTGAGCGCGAACCTAGGACTTGTCGGTGTGTTGTCGGATACTCGGGTGCATGTTCGCGCTTCCTCAGCCTCCCGGGTGGGTGGTCCGGCCCTTCGACGAGTTTGAGGAGTGCTACCGCGTCGCGCACCTGAAGCTCAGCGGGTTCGTGGATGGACGCAATTGCGGGGCTTTTCGGGTTCTTGCGTGGCTGAGTATCGGTGAGTTGTCCCCGATGACAGAACGCACTTTCAACGCTGCCACGTGGGAGGTGGCTCGCTCGGAAAGTTGGGTCGCTTTGTGCGTCGCTGCCGGTAAGCCGCTCCCGATCGCGGGGGATTGGGAACGGTTGGGTGTTGATGCTCGGCCCGTGCTCACCGATGACCGTGAGTTCGCCTACGGCGCCTGGCGCGCTCTGGCCTGGCTGCTCGGCGTTCGAGGCGACTGGCCTGTCTACACCAGCTGGCAGCGATCTGCGGGCATTCTGCCGGAGCAGCCGCACCTGTACATGCCCCACTCCGACTGGGGAACGGAAGTGTGGCGGGTGGCCGAGCGGGCTCCCCGGGATCAGGCTGAGACGGATGCGCTGCGACATTGGCGACATATCCGCCAGCGGGTGGACGCAACAGCCGGCCATTAGTCGAGCTCGTCTGTCAGCGCGTTGTGACGGTCGGCGTCGATCCGCTCGGCGGCGCGGCCGTGCCCCGTCCAGCGAACCGTCAGCTGCTCGTTGCGTAGGGCATCGTCGGCCTCACGGGATTGGTCGTACCGGCGGCGAGTCTCGACCTCGGCCACGGCTTGTCGTGCTCGGTCCACCGCGGCGGCCGATTGGTCGGCGGACAGCAGGCCGCCGGGCTGGTTGGGGTCGGCGTACTCCGCCGCGTCCGGTTCGGCGGTGTCCCGGATGTCCGCAACGGCGGTCTCGACGTGGTGTGTGCTGGGATCGGCGAGCCGGTCGGCTTCAGCGCGGACCCGTTCCCAGCCGGTATCAGATAGTTCGGACTCGTCGCAGATCTTGCGGTGGGGGTCTTCCGCGGCGTCGGCTTCGCGGTGAGCGTCAAGCCATTCCTGGGCGCTGACCTTCTCGGCGGGCTCGTTGAGATCGATACCACGCTTGCCCAGCACGACTCGGGCGCGTTCGGCGGCGTTGCGAGTGGGCGCGGTGTGGGTGTACCAGCGGGCCTGGATTTCGTCGGCGACTTCTAGCTGCGCGACCTGCTGCGCCAGTGCTCGTGCCGTCACGCGGGCGGTGGCCGCCTCCGCTCGCAGCTTCTCCGCATGCTCTGACTCGGTCGTGGCGGCGGCTCGTTGCGCCCAGATCGTGGCGTCACGGTGGGCTCGCGCGACGGCCTGGATCGTGGCGGCCAGCTCATCGGCGACATAGCGGGGCGCCCACAGCCGTTCCCGTTCCCAGGCCCGCACCCGTACACGCAGCTGCCCGTCGGAGAGGCTGTGTTCGTCGGCACCGGCGTCGGGCAGGTCCAGTTTGGCGTGCGCGGTTCGCCAGATCGCGTGTTTCTCCGCGAGAGCCGCCGGGGGGGCGGCACCCAGTGGATCGGTCTGGTCGGTATGGCCCATCAGCTCCCGGCAGGACGCGGCCCATCCGACCCGGTCGGCCCATTCCGCCCGCGCGGTCTGGTCCTGCGGCGGAGCACCGAGGGCCTCGACGGCCCACTGTGGGGCCTCCGTGGCGATTTGCTCGCCGAGCTGCTGGCGCCGCTGGTCGGCTGCCTGGGCGCGGGCGGTGGCCCACGGCCGCCACTCCTCGGGGAGATCCCGGGGAATCAGGTCCTGGTAGCTGGACACCGTCGGGGTCAGCTCGGCGCGCAACCGGTTCTCGATCCGGGCGTACAGCACCTGTGCCGGGTGTCGGGCACCGTCGAGATCCCGCTCGGACACCGCCGCAGCGAGCACCTCGGCGGGATCATGACCGCCGATCTCGGCGGTGCGCAGCAGCCGCTCAAGACTCCAGGTGCTGTCATCGGCGGCCAGGGCCTCCCGGTGCGACGGTGGGAGCACACCCTGCGCCGCGAGGCGATCCAACAACGCACTGGTCCGTCCCGCGGTGGCCTCCGCTGCTACTGAAATCAGCTGGTCGCCGTGCTTGAGCGTCGACACCGCAGCGGTCTGGGCGTCGGCCTGCTGCCGTAGGGCGGACGGGTCCCGCCGGGCCCCTTCCAGGATGTCGGACACCACCGCCCGGGCTGAGCGTGTCTGCACCTCTGGGGTCTGACCCGGCGCGGCGTCGGTGGGCACGGCCTGGGTGACTGTCCAGATGGTGTTCTCCTGCTCACCTCGGGTCGCGCCCACATACAGCCCTTCGGCGTTGACCCCGGGGCCGGCGATGCTGTGGCCGGTGTCCACGGTGCGACCCTGCGCAGTGTGCTGGGTTGAGGAGTAGGCCAGGGACACATCGGCCTTCACGTAGTCGGCTGACAGGTGGAACGTGTCCCCGAGAACCTTCCCATCAAC
>JBOHGX010000218.1:0-5055 GCA_050700255.1 Pseudonocardiaceae bacterium | reverse complement strand
TACGTGAGGTTTGGTAACTGCGTTCTGTCCCCAGAACGCGGGAAGGGCGGGTCTAGCGCAGCGGGCCGGCGGTGAGAGCGCGGGGCCCGCGGCCCATGGCCACCATGCCGGACTGCACCATCTCGCGGATGCCGAAGGGCTCGAGCATCCGCAGCAGCGCATCGAGCTTGTCCGCGGTCCCGGTTGCCTCGATGGTCAGCGCCTCCGGGGAGACGTCGACCACCTTCGCTCGAAACAGCGTGACCGTCTCGAGCACCTGGGAGCGCACCGTGGTGTCGGCTCGGATCTTCACCAAGAGCAGCTCTCGCTGCACCGCCGCCGCCGGGTCGAGCTCAACGATTTTGATGACGTTGATCAGTTTGTTGAGCTGCTTGGTGACCTGCTCCAGGGGTAGCTCATCGACGGCGACCACGATGGTCATCCGGGAGATGTCGGGGTTCTCGGTGGGCCCGACCGCCAACGAGTGAATGTTGAATCCGCGGCGGCTGAACAGCCCGGCCACCCGGGCCAGGACGCCGGGCTTGTTCTCCACCAGCACCGACATGGTGTGCGTGGTCATGACCCGTCCTCGTCGAACAGGGGGCGAATGTTGTGCGCCGCCATGATCTGGTCGTTGCTGTGGCCCGCCGCGACCATCGGCCATACCTGGGCGTCCTTACCCACCACGAAGTCGATCACAACCGGGCGGTCGTCGATCTCCATCGCCTGCTCGATGACCTTGTCGACGTCCGGCTCGGCCTCGCAGCGCAGGCCCACGCAACCCAATGCCTCGGCGAGTTTCACGAAGTCCGGGATGCGGGAGTGGGTCCCGAGGTCGGTCTGCGAATAGCGTTCGGAGTAGAACAGGTTCTGCCACTGCCGGACCATTCCCAGGCTGCCGTTGTTGATCACAGCGACCTTGATCGGAATCTTCTCGATGGCGCACGTCGCCAGCTCCTGATTGGTCATCTGGAAGCAGCCGTCGCCGTCAATGGCCCAGACCGTGACGTCGGGCCTGCCGAGCTTGGCGCCCATCGCCGCCGGCACCGCGAAACCCATCGTGCCAAGCCCGCCGGAGTTGATCCAGGTGCCCGGCTTCTCGTACCTGATGAACTGTGCCGCCCACATCTGGTGCTGTCCCACCCCAGCGGTGTAGATCGCATCCGGGCCGACCAGCTCACCGATCCGCTTGATCGCGAACTGCGGAGAGAGCATTCCGTCCGTCGGCGGGTCATAACCCAGCGGGAACGTCGTGCGCCAACTCTCCAGCTGGGCCCACCACGCGGTGAGATCCGGCCGTAGCGAGGTGAACTCGGCCCGGACCGCCGTGATCAGCTCGCTGATCACCTCGGCGCAGTCACCGACGATCGGCACATCGGCCCGGCGGTTCTTGGAGATCTCCGCAGGATCGATGTCGGCATGCACCACTGCGGCGTCCGGAGCGAAGGTGGACAGCTGTCCGGTGACCCGGTCGTCGAACCGGGCGCCGAGCGCGATCAGCAGATCGGAGCGCTGCATCGCCGCGACCGCCGCCACCGTGCCGTGCATGCCGGGCATGCCCACGTGCTGGGGATGCGAGTCGGGGAAGGCGCCGCGAGCCATCAGTGTGGTGACCACCGGCGCACCGGTGAGCTCGGCCAGCTCCCGCAGCGCCGCAGTGGCCCGGGCCTTGATGACGCCCCCGCCGACGTAGAGCACCGGGCGCCGCGCGGTGGCGATCAGCCGGGCGGCCTCCCGGATCTGCTTGCCGTGCGGCCGGGTGGTGGGCCGGTACCCTGGCAGGTCGATCTGAGGTGGCCAGGAGAAGGTGGTCTGTGCCTGCAGCACGTCCTTGGGAATGTCCACCAGCACCGGTCCAGGCCGGCCGGTGGACGCGAGGTGGAACGCCGCGGCGATAGCCCGTGGGATCTCTGCCGCATCGGTCACGAGGATGTTGTGCTTGGTGATCGGCATGGTGATGCCGCAGATGTCCGCCTCTTGGAAAGCGTCACTCCCGATCGAAGCCCGTGGCACCTGACCCGTGATGGCGACCATTGGCACCGAGTCCATATGTGCATCGGCGATGGGGGTGACCAGATTGGTCGCGCCAGGACCAGAGGTGGCCATGCACACGCCGACGCGCCCGGTCGCCTGGGCATAACCTGCCGCAGCGTGCCCCGCGCCCTGCTCGTGGCGGACCAGGACATGACGCACCGCGGTCGAGTCGAGCAGCGGATCGTAGGCCGGTAGTACAGCCCCACCAGGGATGCCGAATACCGCCTCGCACTCAACCGCCTCAAGGGAGCGCACCAGGGCCTGCGCGCCGGTCATGCGCACCGGCGCACCTGCCGGTGGAGCCGGTTTGGGCGGTTGCTCGGGGATCGCCGTCTCTCGTGGGGTCACGGTTGTCATGGTTTTGCCTCAGCTCATCGTTGGCTCGCCCTGGACATCAAAAAACCCCCGCTGCCCGGGTTGGGCTCAAGCGAGGGTTGGCGCGTCGTCTCTTGACTCTTCAGACGACGCGCCCGCAAAGTACGAGACCGTGGGGGATCAGCACGTCGCGACGGTAACGGGCGTGCCCCCGCACCGTCAACCTAGCGAGAATCACTCCCGTATCCTGGGAAGCTCCAGGCAGGCCACGCTGTTACCAGGCGGGCAGCAGGGCGACCCCGTTGGCGTGTTGGGACAGGCGGGGGAGGTCATGTAGATCGCCGGTGACCACCAGCGCTTCGAACAACTCCGCGGTGGCCACGACAACGGCATCGACTGCCGAGCCTGCCCGCGCCCGCCCGCGAAGCTGTGCCGCGCGACGAGCCAGCGGTTCGTCCAGCGGATGAACCAAGGACAGCCCCACCGTGCGGTTGGCCAGCGCGTCGCGGATCCGGTTTCCGGTCAGCGAGTCGACGAGTACGGCGGTCGGCACGATCGGTGGCCACAGTCCGCGCAGCCGAAGCGCAGTGATGCGCGCTGCTGTCTGCCGATCCCGACGACCGAGAGCCGTGATCGCCCGCGAGTCGAGGACCAGGCTCATCTCGGGTGTCGTGCGGGCGGAACCGTGGCGGCGTCGATCCAGGCGTCCGCGGCCGCCAGCTCGTCAGCCGTCGGCGGTCCACCGAGCTCTACGGACAGTTCCGCCAGATACCGGTCTGCGTCGGCGGCCAGCTCGCGGCGGCGCAACTCCACTCGCACGGCGTGCTGGCTGAGCTCGGAGATCGGCAGCTCGAGTTCTTTGACCGCGTGATGAAGATCGTCTGGAAGGTAGATCTGAATCCGGGGCATACGCCTACTGTACGCCTACGAGAGGGGCCAGACACGCCAACCTGGCCGAGCGCCCCGATGGCCCGATGGCCCCTGTCACTATGTCACTGTGACCGAGTCGTTGACGGCGACCTTCCGGCGGCCGCTCACCGCCCTGATCGGGGTCTTCGGGCTGACCGTATGCGTGACCCCGGTGGCCTTCGGTGCGCCAGGACTGCAGGTGCTGTACCTGGTGCCGTTGGGTGTGGGGATCTGGTTGGCGCGGACCCGCACGGTGGTCGACCGCGACACCATGGTGGCGCATCGGGTGGTGGGCTCGCGGCGAATTACCTGGTCGGACCTCTATGGCTTGCGGATCGATGACCGGTCCCGGGTCTGGGCCGTCCTGCACGATGGCGAGGAAGTGGGGCTGCCCGCGGTGCGGGCTCGGGACGTGCCGTTGCTGGCGGCCTTGAGTGGGGGACGGCTGCCAGACCCGCTCGCCGCCAGCGGCGATCGACGTGCGCCCGAAGACCAGCCGTAACGGATCCCGCAGGCCTCGCGCCGTTGTGCGGCATCCGGCTTGCCGCTCACCAGCGACACACGGGCCGGCGCCTACCCTGGCCGACCGTGCGATCCACCGTGTCGGGTTTGCCCGGTGCCCGCCGCCGCGCGGTCGCTGTGGCGCTCGCCGCGGCGGCACTGCTGGCGGGATGCTCGGTGACGCCCGACTTCCCGGAGCGCGACGCCGGACCATTTCGCCTCAAACCGGAGATCGGGCCGCAGGCCGAGCCGAGGCCCGAAATTCCAAGGCCGCCCGGGGCACCCGGTCCGGGCCCGAACGGGCGGCCATCGCCAGGCCCACCGCGGGGCTGCGTCGACCCGGACCCGCAGGTGGTCGCGACGTGTCTGGAACCGATCTCCGCGCTGGTCGTGCTGCCGGGCTCGGCGCTGGTGGGTCTGGCCGCGGAGCGCACCACGGGTCGGATCCTGCGGGTACAGCGGGAGCGGCCGACCCAGGAGGTAAGCACTCTGGCAGTGGATCCTTCGGGTGACGGCGGACTGACCGGCCTTGCGTTGTCCCCCAGCTACGCCGAGGACGAACTGATCTACGCCTACATCACGACCCCCATCGACAACCGGGTAGTCCGAATCGCACCCGGCGACGTGCCCAAGCCGGTGCTGGTGGGCATCCCGCGCGGCCCGACCGGCAACGCAGGCGCACTGGCGATCGACTCGCACGGGATGCTCCTGGTGGCCACCGGAAACGCCGGTAATCCCGATGCAGCCACAGACCCACAGTCGCTGGCCGGCAAGGTGTTGCGGATTGACACCTCCGGCCGACCGGACCCGCGCAACGCGGCCGGGTCCAAGGTGCTGGTCAGCGGATTGCACGCGCCGGGTGGGCTGTGTATCGACCCGATCACCAACGAGTTGTGGATCACTGATCAGAAACCCGCACACCATCTGCTGCATCGAGTGCAGCCGGGGAATCCGCTGGGTCTGGCCTCCTGGACCTGGCCAGCCAGTAGGGGTGCTGCTGGTTGCGTGGTCATGCTGGGTCGTATCCAGGTCGCGTTCCGCAGTGGGGCGCCGATGTTCGCGGTAGGGATCGGACCGAGCGGCACGTTCGTCGGCCAGCCCTTGGAGATTCCGCTGCAGCGCTATGGCCGCGTGTCCGCCGCCGCGCTGAGCCCTGACGGGCAAATGATGTGGCTGGGCACGGTCAACAAGATGGGTGGAACGCCGATCACCAGCGACGACCGGGTGTTCGTGCTACCCGACCCGGTAGGCCCCGGCGGCGGCCACGACTGAAGGTCGTGCTCGTGAGTGGCATTCAGTGCTATAGCACTGAATGCC
>JBOHGX010000217.1:0-14536 GCA_050700255.1 Pseudonocardiaceae bacterium | reverse complement strand
GCCCTAGCCTGGTCAGTGCGCTGCGCAGAATCCCCGAGGTGTCAGATGTCTCACGAGACTCCCCATTGGAGTCGGAAAGTACGGCGTCCACGGCTTGCTCGGCCTGCCGGACCGCGAATCCGAGGCCGACCAGCGCCTCGGTCACCTGGGTCCGCACCGCCCCACCGGCGCCTGCCGCCGGTCCCGGTGCGGCCGGCCCCGCTTTCCCCACCTTGTCTCGTAGCTCCACGACGAGCCGCTCTGCACCCTTGCGGCCGATCCCGGGCACCCGGGTGAGCACGGTCAGGTCTGCCTCAGCGAGCGCGGTGCGCAGGCAGTCCGGTTCGAGCACGGCAAGCATCGCCAGCGCGAGCCGCGGTCCCACTCCAGAGACGGTCTGCAGCAGCACGAACAACTCCCGAGCCGCGCCGTCGGCGAAGCCGTACAGCGTCAGCGAGTCCTCACGGACGACCAGCGACGTGGCGAGCCGGGCTTGTTCGCCGCGCCGCAAGGTGGCCAGGGTCGCGGGGACGGCGCGTACCGCCAGCCCGACGCCGCCGACCTCGATCACGGCATGGTCCAGCTCCACGGCCAGCACCTGCCCGCGCACCGAAGAAATCACTCGGCGATCACACCTCTCCCGACTTACGAGCTGCCGCGGCCAACCGTGCGCGGTGGTTTCGAGCGAGCTGCGCGGCATGGGCTCGTGCCTGCACCAGACGTGCCGTCATCGGGGCCCGCCACAGATGGCAGATTGCCAGCGCCAGCGCGTCCGCTGCGTCAGCCGGTCGCGGCTTGGCGGGCAGCGCGAGCAGTCGAGTGATCATGGTCGTTACCTGCTCCTTGCCCGCCCGGCCAGAGCCGGTGACTGCCGCTTTGATCTCGCTGGGGGTATGGAAGACGACCGGCAGGCCCCGCTGGGCCGCGATCAGCGCCACGACCCCGCTGACCTGCGCGGTGCCCATCGCGGTGCGCACGTTGTGTTGACTGAACACCCGCTCCACCGCAACGACGTCAGGACGGTGCTCACCCACCCAACGCTCCACGACATCGGCCACCGCAACCAGCCGGGCACCGAGGTCCACCTCAGGCGGAGTACGCACGACGTCGACAGCCACGCAGCTGACTGCCCGCCCGCAGCCGCCGTCGACCACGCCGAGTCCGCAGCGGGTGAGCCCGGGGTCCACACCCAGCACCCGCACGGACAACCTCCTCAGATGGAGAACATGTGTTCGAACCCTAGCTGAGCCTCTGCCGCCTCCCCCGCACCGACACACCAACCAGCCCGATCGGCGTATTCAGCGGGCTAAGCGGGGTAATTGGCGCACCGATACAGTAGCCACGCTGAGCCCGCTGAATGCGGCGACTAACTGCGGCGACGGGCCTCAGCCGACCTCGGCCAGCACGTCGTCGGGGACGTCGAAGTTGGCGTAGACGTTCTGCACGTCGTCGCAGTCCTCCAACGCGTCGATGAGCTTGAACACCTTGCGGGCGGCGTCGGCGTCCAGCGGGGTGCTCGCCGAGGGCAGAAAGCTGGCGTCGGCGGAGTCGTAGTCGATGCCGGTGTGCTGCAACGCAGTGCGGACCGCGACGAGGTCGGTTGCCTCGGAGACCACCTCGAAGGACTCGCCGAGGTCGTTGACCTCCTCGGCGCCGGCGTCGAGTACCGCGGCCAGCACGTCGTCCTCCGAGACACCCTCCTGCTGCGGGACGATCACCACGCCTTTGCGGCTGAACAGGAATGACACCGACCCGGGGTCGGCCATCGTGCCGCCGTTACGGGTCATCGCGGTGCGAACCTCGGAGGCCGCCCGGTTGCGGTTGTCGGTGAGGCACTCGACGAGCAGAGCTACCCCGCCGGGCCCGTACCCCTCATACATGATCGTCTGGTACTCGGCACCGCCGGCATCGGCACCCGAACCTCGCTTGACGGCCCGGTCGATGTTGTCGGTGGGCACCGAGCTCTTGCGGGCCTTCTGAATCGCGTCGTACAGCGTCGGGTTGCCGTCCGGATCGCCACCACCGGTGCGGGCGGCCACCTCGATGTTCTTGATCAGCTTCGCGAAGAGTTTGCCGCGCTTGGCGTCGACCACGGCCTTCTTGTGCTTGGTGGTCGCCCATTTCGAATGGCCGCTCATACCTGCTCTTTCTCGGTTGCCAGTCTCACCCGGGTGCGCTCACCCGGGCTGCACCCGACCGCTGGACCATCTCGCCGAAGAGCTGGTGCACGCGATGATCGCCGGTCAGCTCCGGATGAAACGCGGTGGCCAGCACGGACCCCTGCCGGACCGCCACGATCCTACCGGCGGCGCGGCCGGCAGCTGGGATGTCGGGCACCCTGGCCAGCACCTCGACGCCGGCTCCGGCCTGCTCCACCCACGGGGCGCGGATGAACACCGCCCGCACCGGGGCGCCGGGCACGCCGACGAAGTCCAGGTCCGCCTCGAAGGAGTCGACCTGCCGACCGAAGGCGTTGCGGCGCACCACCGCGTCCAGCGCCGCGAGTTGCTGTTGGTCGGGCCTGCCGTCGAGGATCTCCCGGCCCAGCAAGATCATTCCCGCGCAGGAGCCGTAGGCCGGCATGCCAGCCGCCAGTCGAGCCCGCAGCGGTTGCATCAGGTCGAATGCGACCAGCAGCCGGCTCATCGTGGTGGACTCACCGCCAGGAAGGACGAGTGCGTCCACCTCGGCGAGCTCTGCGGGACGGCGGACCAGCGTGCTACGCAACCCGCAGCCAGCTAGTGCGCGCTGATGCTCACGCACATCACCCTGCAGTGCCAACACCCCCACCACCGGCCCCTGCTCAGTCACAGGGTCCAGGGTAGGCCGCTATTCGGGCCGGATCAGCCCAAGCCTGTTGCCCCCACTCGGGTCATATATAAGGTAAGGCTCACTATGCGCAAGCTTGTACGTCTCATCGCCGCCGCCGGGCTGCTTGTCATCCCGGCGTGCTCGGCCAATCAGGGGCCGACCACCTCGACGCAGGGTGCGAGCCCGCCCACCGGGACGGCCGCCAAACCGCAAGTCGAGCAGGCCATCGCGGTCTACAAGACCTACGTAGACGGTCAGATCGACGAGACGGTGACGAGGACGAAGGTGTTGACCGACGCCGTCCGCGCCGGCGATCTCGCCGCTGCACAGACGGCCTACGCCCCGTCGCGGGTGCCGTGAGAACGGATCGAGCCGATCGCCGGGCTCGTGGCGGAGATCGACGGCAAGATCGACGCCCGGGTCGACGATTTCGCGGGCGTCGACGACCCCAAGTTCACCGGGTGGCACCGGCTGGAGTACCTGCTGTTCGCGCAGAGCACCACGGAGGGCGCCGCGCCGTTCGCCGATCAGCTCGACGCCGATCTGCGCACCCTCAAGACCGAGTTCGCGACCCTGGAGATCCCGCCGGCCGAGGTCGCCGTCGGCGCCTCCGAGCTGATCGAGGAGGTTTCCCTTGGCAAGATCACCGGAGAGGAGGACCGCTACGCCAAGACCGAGGGGACTTCAATGGCAACCTCGAAGGGTCCAAAGCGGTGGTAAGGAGCTGACGCCGGCGCTGCAGGCGGCCGACCCGGCGCTGCTCGCCGACATCAACAGGGCTCGAGGAACCACGGGCTGGTGTAGGCAAGCGCGTGGTTGTTCGCAGGGTGGTCAGGCGGACCTTGCGTGCCGTTACGAACCTCGGGGTCGGCCAGCCGCAGCACCACCCAATGCCCCTGCCCGATATCCAGCGGCACGGTGAAGCGGGCGACGTCACCGCAGCGCATCTCGATGACATCGGCCACTGCGGGCACCGGCGTGCCCGGACGCAGCACTTGGACCTGCAGCGGGCGGCCGAGCCAGGAAGGTCCGCCATCGACGTCGAGTGCGAATGCCACGCAACCATGGCGGTGCCGCAGCACCGAACCCATGCGAATCCCCGTCGCGGTGGCGTCCACCCGCAGTCCCGGGACCCGGGTAGCGAAAAACCGCCGGGCCCGCAACGCCTCCGCGACCCCGGCCCGGCTGTGCTCGGCAACCCACAGCCCGGCCCGTCCCCTACCCTCCGGCAAGCCCCAGTCGGTGCCGTGCTCGTCGCTGACCCCGAGCAGCCCAGTCCGCCAACCAGCGTCCAGACAGGCCACCAAGGGAGAGGTGCCGCCCGCCGCGACGCCCTGGAAAAGGTAGTCATCGCAGCGGTTGAACATCTCGAGGCTGACCACCTGTTCGGCGGCCGCGGCCGTATAGTGAAAACCCGCGAAGGCGCCCTTCTCCCGGCAGGGATGGTTGAAGCCGGCAAGCCCAGCCGGAGGCGCAGCGCCGTTGCGGCGACCGAACCGGGTCAGCCAGGCGTACAGCTCGGCCATCGCCCCATGCGTGGCCACGTCGGTGAAGTCATCGGTGAACCATGCATTGACGTGCCCCAGATGAGGATGCGACCACTCGAAGCCGCGGATCGCGGTGAACTCGCCGGGCCGGTCGTAGGTCTCGGCGAGCTTCCCGATGCGCCGCCAACCGGCGCGGTCCAGCCCGATCCACGGCGTGCCGCCTAGCCCAGTGCCCTCCACCGAGGCACCGCGGATCGCGTGATCGGTGAGTGCTGCGACGTCCAGGCCGGCATCGCGCATCGAGGGGAACGCCGCTTCGGGGTCGCCGGCGCCGTCGGAAAGCAACGTGTGGTTGTGCAGGTCCGCGTGGACCAGCACGGTGCCGGGGCTGATCCGCGAACGACGGCCGGCGCCTGCTTCGCGCCCCGGAGTGCGCAGCCGCGCTCCGGCGGCGCAAGACAGCAGCAGCGCGCTTGCGTCGGTGACACCTTTGCCGGGGGTCACCAGCCGCGCTGGGCCAGCCGCTGCCCGTCGGTCAACTCGCCGAGGTTGATCCCTACCATCGCCGTGCCCAGTCCCCGGGACACCTTCGCCACCATCTCCGGATCATCATGGAACGTGGTGGCCTTGACGATCGCCTCCGCACGCTTGGCGGGGTCACCGGACTTGAAGATGCCCGAGCCGACGAACACACCCTCGGCGCCCAGCTGCATCATCATCGCCGCGTCGGCGGGCGTGGCGATACCACCAGCGGTGAACAGCACCACCGGCAGCGAGCCGGCCTCGGCGACCTCGCGGACCAGCTCCACTGGAGCCGCCAGCTCCTTGGCTGCCGCGAACAGCTCCTCGGGTGGCATTGCCGCCAGGGCGCGGATGCCCGCGCGGATCGAGCGCATGTGCCGGGTCGCCTCGACGACATTGCCGGTCCCGGCTTCGCCCTTGGACCGGATCATGGCCGCGCCCTCGGAGATCCGGCGCAACGCCTCACCCAGGTTGGTAGCGCCGCAGACGAACGGCACGGTGAAAGCGAACTTGTCGATGTGGTGGGCCTCATCGGCCGGGGTCAGCACCTCGGACTCGTCGACATAGTCCACGCCGATCGCCTGCAGCACCTGCGCCTCGACGAAATGTCCGATACGGGCCTTGGCCATGACCGGAATGGACACCGCCTCGATGATCCCGGTGATCATGTCCGGGTCACTCATCCGGGCCACACCGCCCTGCGCGCGGATGTCGGCGGGCACCCGCTCCAGCGCCATGACGGCCACCGCGCCGGCGTCTTCGGCGATCTTGGCCTGCTCCGACGTGACCACGTCCATGATCACACCGCCCTTGAGCATCTCGGCCATCCCGCGCTTGACCAGGGCAGTACCGATCTGACGCTCAGTGTTGATGTTCTCGGCGAGCACGGCGGTTCGCTCCTCAGGGCAGTGGCACGAGACAAACACTGGGACCCAGGTAGTCGGGACCCAGTACTCGATCGTACGTTGGGGCCGCTGACAACGTCGGGGGTTCCAGGCTGCTGGGGGTTGCCTCGACCCGGCACACCGGTGTGAGATCGACCACACGGTCCGCATAGCCGAGGGTGGGTGCCATGGGCACGAAAGGTAACGGTGAGCGTCCTGATCCCGCGGTAGCGGCGCAGGACCCGTCTCGGATCCGCAATGTGGCCCTGGTCGGGCCATCCGGGGCGGGGAAGACGACGTTGGCGGAGGCACTGCTCGCGGCCACCGGTGTAATCAGCCGCGCGGGCACGGTCACCGACGGCACCACGGTGTGTGACCACGACCCGGCCGCGGTGCGCCAGCAACGGTCGGTCACGCTGGCCATCGCGCCGCTGCAGCACGCCGGCATCAAGATCAACCTTGTGGACACCCCCGGTTATGCCGACTTCGTGGGCGAGTTGCGGGCTGGGCTGCGGGCAGCCGACTCAGTGCTGTTCGTGGTCTCCGCTGGAGACGGCGTCGACCCCGCCACGGTCGCGCTGTGGCAGGAGTGCGCGGACGCCGGGATGCCGCGAGCGGTGGTGGTGAGCCGGCTGGACCACCCACGGGCCGATCTGGACGGCGAGACGGTCGCCTGCCGGGCTGCCTTCGGCGACGGCGTGCTGCCGCTGTATCTGCCGGTCCACGACGGAGCCGGTGCGGTGACCGGTCTGGTGGGGCTGCTGTCGCAGCAACTGTTCGACTACCGCAACGGATACCCGCCGGTGGAAGGCGAACCCAGCCCGGTGGGCAGCGCTGTGGACGCCGACGAGTTCGGCGTGGCCCGCAACGAACTCATCGAGGGAATCATCGCCGAGAGCGAGGACGAGTCGCTCATGGACAGCTACCTCGGCGGCGAGGATCTTGACGTCGAGGCGCTGATCGCGGACTTGGAGACCGCGGTCACGCGCGGTTCTTTTCACCCGGTGATCCCGGCGTGCGCCAGCACGGGGGTGGGGCTCGCCGAGCTCCTCGAGGTGCTCACCGGCGCCTTCCCTGCTCCCGGCAAGCACACCCCTCCCCCGGTGACCCGCCCCGATGGATCGGCGCACCCCATGGTGGACGTGGACCCCGCCGCAGCGCTGGTGGCGGAGGTCGTCCGAACCACCGTCGACCCCTATCAGGGCCGGGTCTCGCTGGTCCGGGTGTTCTCCGGAACCTTGCATCCAGACCGTCCGGTGCACGTCTCCGGGCACGGGCTGGCCGACCGCGGGCACGCCGACCACGACGTCGACGAGCGGGTGGCACACGTCTACACCCCGCTGGGCGGCACGCTGAGCGAAGTACCCCACTGTGTGGCCGGAGACCTCTGCGCGGTGACCAAGGTAGTCTCCGCGGAGACCGGGGACACCCTGTCCACGCCCAGCAATCCACTGCTGGTCACGCCGTGGACGATGCCGGAGCCGTTGCTGCCGGTGGCGGTGGTGGGCCGCAGCCGCAGCGACGAGGACGCGTTGGCCCGCGGGTTGGGCCGGTTGGTGGCCGCGGACCCGACACTGCGGCTGGAGCGCAACGCCGAGACTCACCAGATGGTGCTGTGGTGCATGGGCGAGGCGCACGCCGACGTCGTGCTCTCCCGGCTACGCGCGGGCGGCGCCGACGTGGACACCGAGCCGGTCGTGGTGCCGCTGCGGGAGACCTTCGGCGGCCCCACCAAAGGCCACGGGCGGCACGTCAAACAGTCCGGCGGGCACGGTCAGTACGCGGTGTGCGACATCGACGTGGAGCCGCTGCCCCGAGGTAGCGGGTTCGAATTTCTGGACAAGGTAGTCGGCGGGGCGGTACCGCACCAGTTCATCCCGAGCGTGGAGAAAGGTGTCCGGACGCAGATGGAACGCGGCCTGGGCAGCAGCGGTTTCCCGCTGGTGGACGTCCGGGTCACGTTGGTCGACGGCAAGGCGCACAGCGTGGACTCCTCCGACGCGGCCTTCCAGATGGCGGGAGCGCTGGCGCTCAAGGACGCCGCGGAGAAGGGCAGCGTCGTTGCGTTGGAGCCGCTGGACGAGGTGGAAGTACGGATGCCCGAGGAGCATTTGGGAACCGTGCTGGGAGATCTGTCCAGCCGGCGCGGTCGGGTGCTGGGCACCGAGACCGATCAGACCGGCCAGATGCTGGTGCGCGCTGAGGTGCCGGCAGCCGAGCTGCTCCGCTACGCCGTCGATCTGCGCGGGCTGACGTCGGGCACCGCCAGTTTCACCCGGCGCTTCTGCCGCTACGCCCCAGCGCCGTCGAGCTCAAGCTCATAGCCGGTCAGCGCGGGTTCGGCGATCTCGAAATAGCGCGGTAGCGGGGCTCTACCGGCTAGTCGCAGCCAGCGCACTGTCCGGTGAGAGCGCAACGCCAGAGTGTCGCGCACCGCGTCGTTGTAGACCCGTCGGGCGATCACCACCCGCTGCTGTGCGTCGGCCAGCTGGCCGGCGCGAGCTGGGTCGAGGCCGGCGCAGTCCAGTACCGCAAGCACCCGGCTCACGTCGTTCTCCGTCTCCTCCCGGGCCACATCAGCCCCGGCCCGAAGGGCCACATCGGCGGCACCGTTCATCGCGGCGGCCCCATCCAGCCCACCGACCATGAGCGCGCGGCGACATAGCGCCGCGTCCAGAGCAGCCCACGCCGCGTCGGTCCGCACATGCAACCGGTCCAATCGGCTGGCCGCGTGCATCGCCCCGAGCGCGCTTACCGAAGCGACCAGCAGCCCGGTAGCCACCGCCCCGGCAACTCTCATCGTGCGACCCTAGACGAGCCGTAGCGGGTGAGCCGGGCCCCTAAGCGGCGCGGGTCGGCGGCAACCGCCGTCTCGTAGACCTGAACCACCCGCCGCGCCACCACCGGCCAGTCCCACATCATCGAACGTCGCCGGCCGGCAGCAGCCAGCTCAGCTCGCCGGCCCGGATCGTCGAGCAGGTCATCCAGCGCCTCGGCTAGCGCCGCCGGTACTCCGGCAGGGACGAGCACGCCGGCCCGCCCACCGTCGAGCACCAGGCGGAAGGCATCGAGGTCACTGGCCACTACGGGAGTGCCAGCGGCCATCGCCTCGATCAGCACGATGCCGAAGCTCTCCCCTCCGATAGCGGGCGCGCACAGCACGTCCACACTTGCCAGCACCGCCGCCTTGCCCTCATCTCTCAGCCCGCCCAGGACCTGGATGCGGGATGCCAGCGCGGGACCTGCAGCGCGCAGCAGCGCCGCGTCGTCCCCGTCACCGACCACCAGCAGATGCACGCCTGGCCGGGTCCGAGCCAGCGTGCGTAGCGCCGCCAGCAGTACCGGCATGCCCTTGCGGGGCTCGTCGTAGCGACCCACGAAGCCCACCGTGCCGCCGGAGCGCGGGTAACCCCGCAGTGGCCGCGCGGCGGCGAACTGAGCCACGTCGACACCGTTGGGGATCTCCACGGCGTCTCCCCCGAGGTACTTCACCTGTACTCGTCGAGCCAGCGGGGAAACCGCGATCCGGGCGGTGATCTTCTCCATCGGAGGCTGCAGCAGGCCGTGCGCCGCCGCGAGTGCCCACGATCGTGTCGTGGCGATGTGAAAGGTCACCACGACAGGCCGGTCGGCGAGCGCCAGAGCGATCAACGACAGGCTCGGCGCGGTGGGCTCGTGCAGGTGCAGCACGTCGAAGTCATGGTCGCGCAACCAGCGCCGGACCCGGGTGGCCGCGACCGGTCCGAAGGCCAGCGGGGCGATGGAGCCGTTGTAGCGCACGCCCACGGCACGCCCTGCGGCGGTGACGAACTCCGGCACCGGGTCGTCTGCCGGACCCGGGGCGAGTACCTCCACCTGGTGGCCCAGGCCACGCAAACCGCTGGCCAGTCCCAGTACGTGCGCCTGCACCCCTCCCCGGGTGGCGATGGAGTACGGGCACACCATCCCGATCCGCACAGGCCCCACTATCCCGCGTCGCGCAGCGGAGCGACCGGCAGGTCGTCGATCCACAGTGGCTGCAGCATGTGCCAGTCCTGCGGATGCGCCGCGATGTCAGTGGCAAAGCAATCCGCCACCGCCTGGGTCGCCTCCGCCGCTGATCGTTTCCGCGTGGGCACCGGGGGATGGAAGCGAATGCCCCAGCCGTCGGGGGTGAACCAGCAGCCGATAACCAGCAAGGTGGCGCCGGTGACCGCAGCCAGCCGAGCCGGTCCAAGCGGCATCCGCGCCGTGCCGCCGAAGAACTCCACGGCAGCCCCGGCACCGGTGAGATCTCGGTCGGCGAGCAGGCACACCACGCCACCCGCACGCAGCCTGCGCAGCAGGCGTGGCGTTGGATTACCTGCCCCGGTAAGCGGGACGATGTCGAAACCCAACGAGGCGCGATAGTCGACGAAGCGCTGGTACAGCGCCTCCGACTGCAGCCGCTCGACAACGGTGCTGAACACACCGTGGTGCCTGACGAACCACAAGCCGGCCATATCCCAGTTGCCGCTGTGTGGCAGCGCCACTACCACCCCGCGACCGCGTGCCAGCGCGCCGTTCAGATGTTCGACCCCCTCCATAGCACCATTCAGCCGATCCAGCAGGGCGTCGTGGTCGGCTGAGGGCAACGTGAAGGTCTCCTGCCAGTACCGGGCATAGGAGCGCAACCCGTCCCGGACCAGCGCGTCAAGTCCTGCGGAGGTGGCGTCGGGAACCACCCGGGCGAGGTTGCGGCGCAGCTGACGGGCGCCGGGGCCGTCCCGGCGAGCCGCCAGGTCCGCACCGGCTCGAAATAGCCGGGTAGCCACTTCGCCCGGTGCGACTCGGGCCAATCGCCACCCTGCTGCATACCCTAGTTCGGCGAGGCGGCTCACCTCATCTCTCGCTCCTGGGCGCTGCGCCGCACGACGAGCATCCGTTGGATCACCGTCACCAGTTGCAACCCAGCAAGCAACCACAGCGCGATATCCAGCGCGAAGGGCACGCCGAGCCCGGTCAGCCCGGCCCCCACCAGCACGATGATGAAGCGCTCCGCGCGCTCCACCATTCCACCGTCCGCAGACAACCCGTTGGCTTCCGCGCGCGCCTTGATATAGGAAATCACCTGGGCGGTGACCAGGCAGAACAACGCTGCCGCAGCCAGCGGGCGGTCGTCGGCGACCTCGAAGCACCACCAGGTCAACCCGGCGAAAAGCGCTCCGTCGGCCACTCGATCGCAGGCGGCGTCCAGCACTGCGCCGAAGGGGGTGCCGTGCCCGCGGGCCCGGGCGACCGCCCCGTCGAGCATGTCGAACAGCACGAAGACTGTCACCGCGATGGTGCCGGCCAACAGCTGATCGCGGGGGAAGAACCACAGTGCCGACGCGACGGTTCCTAATGTGCCGGTCAGTGTGATGGCATCAGGTCCGATGCCGGCCCTGGACAACCAGCTGCCCACTGGGTCCAAGAACTTGGCGACGGACGCACGGGCAAAGATGTTGAGCATCGCGCACCTGCGTTATTCGGGGAGACAGTGGAGGTCGTCGGCGCAATCGACGTTGCCGCCGGTGGAGCCCACACACCGCCGGTCGACCACTCGGGCGGCGTTCAAGACAGCTCTTTCCACGCGTCCACCAGCAGCGCGCGGGTTTCCGACAACAGCTGCGGCAAAACCTTGGTCCCCGCGATGACCGGCATGAAGTTGACGTCACCGCCCCACCTGGGCACCACGTGTTGATGCAGGTGCGCGGCGATGCCGGCACCACCGATGGCGCCCTGGTTGATCCCGATGTTGAAGCCATGGGGTGCGGCCGCGCGGCGAGCTGCGAGCATGGCCCGCTGGGTGAAGTTGGCCAGTTCGGCGGTCTCCTCGGTGGTCAGATCCGGGTAGTCGGCGACGTGCCGGTAGGGCACCACCATCAGATGACCGGGGTTATAGGGATAGAGGTTCAGCACGGCATAGACAGTGCTGCCGCGGGCGATCACCAGGCCTTCCGCGTCGTCCATCGTGATGATCCGGCAGAACGGGCACTGCCCCGCGGCCTCAGATCCCGATTTGCCCTCGCCCTTGATGTAGGCCATCCGGTGCGGTGTCCACAGCCGCTGCCATCCGTCTGGTGCCCCGACCCCTTCCTGGGCCTTGAACTGGTGGATCGTGAACTCGGGAATCTTGAGCTCGGGGGCCGTGTGGTCCACATCCCGCTGCGCGGTTGCAACGCCGGTTGGCGAGGCAGTCGGAGCGGCCTGGGGCGGCGCGGGCACAAGAACTCCTTGGCGGCAGCGGGGTGGTTCGGCTGCCGATGTTATCGAGGAACGGGAAGATTTCCTGTGATTACCCCCACAAATGTGAAGGAGCAACCTCTGCCGGTTTGGAACCCTTGGTCGGAGAACATACATTCTGGGGGACGAGGCAAGGCTGCCTGCTGCCAGCGCGACGCTCGCGGCACGAGAGTCCAGGAGGCCTCCGATGTGGTTCATACCCGACGTTAATCTGGAGGCCGCCGCCTCGGCTGAGCTCGCTGCGCCCGCACTCGCACAGGCGAAGATACGGTCCAACCAGCTGAACATCTGCGAGCGTGACGTCATCGCCGACCTGTTCGCCGTGTTGGAGAGCTTGGTGATGCGCAACGAACTCCCCGCAGAGGCCCGGGGTCGGTACGACCAAGCAGTGCTCAGGCTGGCCCAGCGCTACGGCTGGTCTGGACCGGATCACTGAACTGGACCGGATCACTGGGCACGCACGCCACACCGCCGTGCGTCCCACACCGCTGTCGTGGTCCGTTGAACAATCAGTTCATCGGCAGCAACGCACCCAGCATCGTCATCGCCGGTTGAGTCGCCTCCTTGAGGAGCGGCGCTGCGGCCCGCGTTCCGGGCACCACCGCCTGCGTGCTGGCGGGGGCAGGCTGCTCATCGCGCTTGACTCCCGGCTGCAACACGCCAGCCACCGGGGCGACCCGACCAACTCCCGACGCGGCGGGATCAAGCACGGGATTCACCGGTGCGATCGGGCCGCTGGGGGCAGGGTCAGCCGACGGCGCCGGTGAGCGCCAAGGGGCTTGCGTGGTGGGCGACGTAGCCGTGCCACGTTCAGCTGGCGCGGTGATGGACATCGGGTTGTTCCGGTGCACTCGCGCAGGCTGCCGACGTAGCTCCGGGGTCGTTCGAACGACTGCCTGGGCACTGACGGCATCCGGCGCGGCAGGCGGGCGCTGCGCAGCCATCCCCAGGTATCCGACTGGAGCACCGGATTGAGCAGCCGGGCCGGGCGGAATATAGCTGGGTAGGGACGCGTCCTCGCCAGCGAGTGAACCGTCACCGACGTGTACTGCGCTGGCCAACACCGAACCGCAGGCCAGCACGGTGCCAGCGGCCAGGCCGCAGGCGCGGCCGATGAGGACCGCCCGGCCACCGGGCATCCGAGTGGGAGACCAAGCGTGGCCTGCCCCGGAAACCGCCGTACCGGCGGAGACGCCAGCCACCACCGGAGCACCACCGACCCAGGCGATCAAGGCAGTGGCAGAGGGCCCGGAGCCCGTCTTCCTACGACGGCGCGCGGTCATCGTGCGTCACTACGGTTCTCCTCTGAGTAGTCGAACCGCTGCATACTACAGGTTTGCGGCGACGGAACCAGACTGGTCACTCGTCCGGAGCAACGCAGTCCCGATGTCACGGTATCGAGTCGATGCTCCCGGCACGCTGGCACGCTACGGCCCACAATATTGCGTTGCCCGAACGCTGCCGGTAGCAGGCCCATGAGAGAGGCGATCTAGTCCAGCAATGTATCTCATCCACTGAAGATGAGTCGCCGACGTAGAGCACGGCAATCCGCTCGCAGCCATCGTGAAGCGGAGCTAGCCTGCCGCACCGTCGTGGATCGGCTGACCCGGCGAGCACGACCAGGCCGTCCGGGTTGTGCGGACCCGCCACGCCGCCAGGACAATGATACAGGCACTACACCATTGATCCCCTGCCAGCCAACGAATGGCCGATGGTGGATATCCCTTCGCGGCAGCTTGATCTGCGGCGAGGTGGTCGGGTGCCCCTGCCGACCTGCGGGTATCTGCCCGTTTGTTCTCGATCCTTCTCGAAGCTCCCTCACGTCTCACGGCCTGGAGACGGCCTGGCGGCGGGCCCGTCGTTCACTGACGTGTTTGAAGGCGGTAGTGATACGTCGCGACCTCGGCGAAGCGGGCGGTCTCGTAGAGCCGCCTCGCCGGGGCGTTGTCTTGTTCGACTTGGAGGTAGATGCGGGAAGCCTGCTGGGTCATGGCCCAGCGGGCAATCGCGGACAGGACCACTTTGGCGGCACCTCGTCTGCGCGCGTGCGGCGAGGTTGCCATGCCCAGCACGCCCGTCCAGCCGCTGTCGGCGACCGCTCGACCTACCGCTACCGGCCGGTCAGAGTCGAAGACGGTGACGTAGCCGCTGGGGCTCCTGACGCGCTGGAGCACACGCCACTCCGGTCCTCGATGGGTGGCTGTAGCGCCCATCGTTCGCCAGGTGGAGAACCATGCAGGGTCGAGACGATCACTGACCTGAACCTGCAGGGAAGGCACCGAGAACCAGTCCGCGATCTCCTCGGCGATAGCGACCTGGAGGGACATCGGGCACTCCAGTCGATAGCCGCGATGCGACAATGCGCTGTCAAGCCCGGCTGGGCAGCCGGGACAGATCTGGAAGCGCGCCCCAGCGCGGTGGCGCGCGTAGAACTTCTCGGCGGTGGCGATACCCTCATCGAGCGGGGCGGCTTGTCTTGCGCCGTGGGCCAGCACGGCGCCCGACCACCACATGCTGCTGTCGGTGTGTCGCATCCACCATCCGTGTCTGTTCTCTTCAGACGCAGCGGGAAATGCGCGGGCCGCCCGGTCCAGTAGACCTCCGACAAGC
>JBOHGX010000216.1:0-2004 GCA_050700255.1 Pseudonocardiaceae bacterium | reverse complement strand
CAGCGGCTGGCCGCCGCCGGAGTGGTCAACGCAATCGGCACGTTCGGGCTCAGAGCGGCGCACACCTATCCGGCCTGCCAGATACTGGACGCGGCGGTGTGTCCGCGCGCCGAAGCGCTGATCGATTCGTTGCTGGCGGTACCGGTGACGTCCGCGGACGACGACGAACGCCTCGGCCAGATCGCCAAGCTGATCAGGAGGGAGGTGGCGGCGTGGCACTGACCGACGATCTTCAGTTTATGGCCATGACCTTTGTCGTGATCGATTTTGAAACGCTCACGCCTGCCGGACGTCCCGCCGAGCCGATCGAGGTCGGGGCCGTTGCCGGACGATTCACCCCGGATGGGCACTGGCGGGAGAGCGGCCGCTACACAGCGCTGATGCAGCCCCCCGACGACGTTCCGATCACCCGCTTCGACACCGCCCAGACCGGGCTCACCGCGGAAATCCTTCGCGCCCAGCGCCCCCAAGCCGAGGTGATGGCACAGCTGGACGGCCGTCTCACGGCCCCGCCCTATCGGCTGGTGGCGCACAACGCCCAGACCGAAGCAGGAGTGATCGGCGGGCAACGCCACCACTGCCCCACGCTGGCGGCCACACTGTTGCTGTGCACGGTCAAGCTTGCGCGGATCGCCTATCCGCAGCTGCGCAGTCACCGGCTCAACGAGCTGCTGCGCTACCTGAACATCCCCAAACCCGCTAACCGGCACCGGGCGCTACCCGACGTCGAACTCACCGTCCGCGTCTTCCAGGCCGTGCTGGCCGCCGGGACTTCAGCGCGCAAGTGGGCGACACTGGGGGACTTAGACGTCGCCGCCGGTGTCTACGTCAAACCAGACCGGGCGGGGGACGCCGATGCGCAGCAGGTCATGCTGTTCTAAGATCCTTTGCGCCGCCAAGCAGGTGGTGAACGTGCCCGAACAGGGCTTTGGCCTGCAGGCGACTGTCTTCGGCCAGCCCGGGGATCTCCGCGATCTCCTTCTCCGAGAGCCATGCGACCTTTGTCTCCGGCGGCTGGATGTCAGCGATCCACTCACTGACGAACACGTGATCCTGATGGCGATGCTTGGCTGGGGTGTGGCTATCAGCGCTCGCGCGCATGTCCACCACCCACCACGCGGCAGGGCCAGACGGGTGCGGAAAGCCCTCCGGCAGTGGCAGCCCGGGTGCGGGCAGCAGCCGCACCCGACAGCCCAGTTCTTCGCGCGTCTCGCGTTCAGCGGCCTGCGCGGGTGTCTCTCCGAGCTCCACATGCCCGCACGCCGGCAGCCAGCCCTCGAACCGCGGATGCCACATCATCCCGGTCAGCCACTCGCCGCTGTTCCCCGAACAGCGGAACACGAAGTTCGTCACGGTCAGCTCCTGTACCAGTTCGCTGCTCATAGACCCCTCGGATCCCCCGTCCCCCACGCGGCCGGCCCGCCCAGGCTGGCCCCGAAGCCTGCCACATCCCCCCGCACCCACCCGCCATCCACACCGAGGCGAGCCGGAGGACCCGTGGAGCCTGTATGGAACGGCATGCTCACCTGCGATTACGAGCGAACACGTCCCGATAGCACCCCGCTGGGCTGGGATCTCTACACAACCTCACTGATCACCTGGCCGACGGTGCTGATGGACGAACCCGCCCCCTACGGCCGTCTGCGTCGCCCTGGCATCGTCGACATCGACCAGGCCGACCACCAGCGGCTAACCGGCCTGTGGCACGCCCGGCTCGCCGACCCCAGCCTGGTCACCGACCTGATCACCCGGACCCAGCAAGACCGAGCCGCCGCCACCTGCGCCCTGGACGTCTGCGACACCGCGCACGCAGGCGGCAACGTCACCGCATTCACTACCGCCATGGCAGCCGCGACCACAGCAATCCTGCGCGTCAGTTCCACCCACATCGTCAACTGGCTGCTGCCCGAGCAGCACTGGGAAACCCTCCTGACCGACCTGCTCGGCACCCGAACCCAGGCGTTGACGTGCCTGTCAGCCCTGCAACTGCCCGACGAGCCCGGC
>JBOHGX010000215.1:0-2606 GCA_050700255.1 Pseudonocardiaceae bacterium | reverse complement strand
GCGCTGCGGGCCTCGTATACCCGCTGCCGGCAGCTCAACGCGGTGCACGGCCGCACCTACTTCCTGGCGACCCGGCTGTTACCACCTGCGGCCCGGCCGGCGATCCATGCCCTGTACGGGCTGGCCCGATACGCCGACGAGATCGTCGACGACCTGGCCGACACCCGGCCTTGGCCACAGCGCCTAGCGGAGCTGGACACCTTCGCCATCCAACTGCGCGAAGGGCTGGCCCGAGGCAGCTCCGACCACCCGGTGCTCGCCGCGCCGGTGCACACCGCCATCCGCTACCGAATCCATCCGCAGCACTTCACGGATTTCATGGCCTCGATGCGGATGGACCGGCCGGTGGAACAAGGCGGCGTGGCCGGTTACCAGACCTTCGACGAGCTTGGCCGCTATGTGCACGGCTCGGCGGCGGTCATCGGACTGCAGGTGCTGCCGGTACTGGGCACCGTGGTCGCCCAGGAGCGGGCCGAACCGCACGCCGCCGCGCTGGGCATCGCCTTCCAGATCACCAACTTCCTCCGCGACGTCGGTGAGGATCTTGACCGCGGGCGGGTCTACCTACCCGCTGACGAGCTGGCTGCATTCGGGGTGGACCGGGCGCTGCTGGCATGGTGCCGCAGCACCGGACGGTCCGACCCCCGGGTGCGCCGCGCACTGGCTCACCTGGTGGCCCACACCCGGGCGATCTACCGCCGCGCGGCACCAGGAATCCCGATGCTCGCCCCGGTGTCGCGGGCCTGTGTGGCTACCGCATTCAGGCTGTACGGCGGCATTCTGGACGAGATCGAGGCGGCCGGGTACCACATTCTGTCCCGCCGGGTCGCAGTACCACGCCACCGTCGGCTGGCGGTCGCGCTGCCAGGCCTGAGCCGGGCGCTAGCAGCGCGGACGGTGCGAGCCGGCTGAACAATCGGCGACGGATCAGTGGGCGATGGAGTCGATGAGTGCGCGGGCGCCCTGGCGCAGCAGGTCGGCGCCGACGAAGTACCCCAGCGCGGCAGGATCCTCAGGCACGCCCCAATGGTGGGAGTCGAGCCACTGACTTCCGTCGAGGTTGAAGACCTTGCCGCGCAAGGTCAGCTTGCCGCTGCGTTCGGTGGTGGCATAGCCCGCGATGGGTGAGTTGCAATGGCCCTGCAGGGCATGCAGCATGGCGCGCTCGGCGACTGCGTGCCGGGTGGTCTTGTCGTCGCCCAACCAGGCGGCCAACTCCCGCATCTCGTCGTCGCTGGCGCGGCACTGCAGCGCGATGATGCCGGCGCCGATCGCCGGGCACATCGTCTCCAACGCCAAGATCTCGGTGATCCGGTCTGCCTGCTCCACGCGGTGCAAACCTGATACCGCAGCGATGATCGCATCGAAGTGGCCAGCGTCCAGCCGCATGAGTCGGGTATTGACATTGCCCCGCAGCGGTTTGACCTGCAGCTGCGGGTGGTGAAGCTGCAGCTGCGCGGCGCGGCGCACGGAGCTGGTCCCGACGACTGAGCCTTCGGGTAGCTGCGCCAGATGTGCGCCGGTGCGCGAGATCACCGAGTCGCGGATGTCCTCCCGCGCCAGGTACGCCGCGAAAACGAGGCCTTCGGGGTTGGGCACATCGCCGGGGATGTCTTTGAGGCAGTGCACTGCGAGGTCGACTCCACCGTCGAGCAGGGCGCGATCGATCTCGCGGACGAAGGCGCCCTTGCCGCCGAGCGCAGCCAGGTCACCCATCCACTGGTCGCCGGAGGTGGTGATCTTGACCAGTTCGGTGCTGACCGCGGGGTCCTGAGCCTCGAGCGCAGCGGCAACCTGCCCGGCCTGGTGCAAGGCCATCGGGCTGGAGCGGGTGCCGATCCGGATCGAACGCGTACGCGGCATAACAGAACCTTACGGACTCAGGTGCGGGCGGATCACGATAACAGTGCGACGATTCGGCGGGTGAGTGAGCCGCGGCCCGAGGACGTCACCGTCGCGTCCTACACACTCGCTGCGCTGGTGGCGGTGGCTGACACGGATCCACGGTGGTCACTGCGCGCCGCTCCCACGATGTGGACGGCAGCACAGGCGGTGGCACATATCCCTGACGCACTGCTGTTCTACGCCGGGCAGGTCGCCCGCCGGGCCGATCACCGCCTGCCTGTGCTGCGTGACGGCCGAGCCGCGCCACCATCCGAGCAACTCGACAACGCGGTGACCGCTGCGCATGTGCTCGCCGGGCTGTTGCCTGGCCTAGGCCCGCAGCGGGCCTGGCATCCCAGCGGTCTCGCTGATGCCAGCGGCTGGGCCGGGATGGCCGTCACCGAGTTGCTCGCCCACGGTCACGACGTCGCCTGTGCCCTCAACATCGACCTGTCCCTTCCCGAACAGGTCTGCCGTCGCACCCTCGCTCGGGTCTTTCCGTGGGTGTCACTGACGTTGGGCACACCCGATGCCCTGCTGCTCGCCGTAACTGGGCGCGCCACGGTGCGCGGCATTCCCAACGACGCCAGCTGGTGGTGGCAGTCGGCACCATTGACGGAATGGGACGGCAAGCCTCGCCGACGAACTGTCCCACCTCGATGGCGCTGACGGCACCTACCGCTGCTGCTCGTGAGTGCGTAACAGTGTTATAACACTGTTAC
>JBOHGX010000214.1:0-5809 GCA_050700255.1 Pseudonocardiaceae bacterium | reverse complement strand
TGGCCGGGTACCGCGTTGCGGAGGTCGCCGACCATCCGATCTTCCGTGGCAAACAGCCCGACGAGTTGACCTTCCGGCGCGGCGTCGCCGGGTTCTTCGCCCGCGGGCACCATCCGATTCCGGCCGGTGCCGAGGTACTCACCCGGCTGTCCGGTGGCGAGCCGGCGACATATCTGGACCGGGTGTCGACCGCGGGCACCATCGTCGTCCAAGCGACCAGTGACCTGCTGAGCTACTGCGGTGAGGCGCTGCTCGACTGGGTCGTCACCGAGTCGGCCCAGCGCCGAGCAGCGACCGCTGACCGGACGCGGGGGTTCGCCGCCGTCTACGGTGGTTCGGCCCAGCACCACCGCGCACTCACCGAGCCGAAGTACGCCCAGCACCTCGGCGGTGGGCTGATCTACCTCCCTGAGCTGGCCGGCACCGACCTGACCGCCTACCGCGGGCTAGTCATCCCCGAACGCATGCATCGCGGTCTGCTCACCCAGGCCGCCGACCGGATCACCGAGCTGCTCGAAGCCGGCGGGACGGTGATCGCATTCAGCGGTGGCGAGCCGATCCCAGAGTTCCTGCCCGGTGTGCGCTGGCAGCACCGGCCGACCAACTACTGGTGGTGGCTGGAATCCGGCGCTGATCTCGGCGTCCGTCTTGCGGCACCTGAGCACCCGCTGTTCCAGCGCCTTACCGTTCGCGACTGCACCTGGCACTATCACGGGGTGCTTCAGCCGCCGGACGGCGCGCAGGTGCTGGTGGAGCTGACCACCGGCGAAGCACTCCTCTACGTCGACCGAGTCTCCACTGCTGGCACGATCGTGGTGTCCACACTGGACCCGATCAGCCATTACGGCGGCTACTTCATGCCGGCCACGGAGCGATTCCTCGACGGCTTCCTACCGTTCGTTGAGGCATGTCCACACGTTTCCTGAGCCACCACGGTAGGAAGCCGTCACAGTGCTACCACGCAGCGCCGACGGCCCACATGACCATCAGAAGAATGCCGGTAACCAGCGCCGCACCCACGATGAGCAGAGCACAGGCCACAGCCCCACCTGTGGGGTCGTCCACACAGTCCAGCTCCGGCAGGGCTGTCTCCGGCTCCCGCATCATTTCTCCTCGTCGGTTCCCGCCGCCAACGTGGTGGAGAAACCAGCCCTACGCACCTAGCGTAGCCGCTCGAACTCCGACAGTGATCGTAGCGCGCAACGCCGAGGGCTGCGAGCCTGATGATCTGTGTGTTTGTCCTCGATCAGGTAGAGCAGCGGGTGGCCGCGTTGACGTGTGCCGGGATATCTCACCGTCTCGCCGTCGGATTTTACCTTCGGCTAACCGATGTCAGACCGGGCGGTAACCACGTTCTCCATAGAGTCTGTGCCATGGGATACCAGCTCACGCCGCCGCCTGGTCACGAGGACGAGAACGTCCCGCGGCTGCGAACCGGCAGTAACATCGCTTTCGCTGAGTGCGCCGTCGCCGACTCGCATCTTCGCAGCAGCCTCGGGGTGCGACCGGGCGAGTCGAACCCGGGTCGGATGCTGTCCGCGGTGCTGTTGCTCGTGGTGGCCATCATCGTGCTGGGACTGGGGCTGGCGTGGTGGCTGGTGTGACCCGTCAGGTGGAAAACGCCCCTGCCGTCCGGGTTGGACCAGTTCGGCCGCGACCGGCCGCTGCCAGCGGCGCGGCAATGTCCTCCAGAGACTTGCGTTCGGCCGCCACCCCGAGGAAAGCCGCGACCAGCCCACCGGCGATCATCACCAGCGCGGCGAGCAGGTAACCGAGGAAGAGCTTGAACGGTTGGGTGCCGTCACCGATGAGCGCTCCGTAGATGACCGGACCGAGCGCGCCGAAACATTGCGCTATGGCAAAGAACACCGCGATCGCTTTTGCCCGCACTTCCAGCGGGAAGATCTCGCTGACCGTCAGATAAGCGGCGCTGGCACCGGACGACGCGAAGAAGAAGATCACGCACCAGGCGAGCGTCTGGGTCATCGCGGTGAGCAATCCCGCGTTGAAAAGGAAAGCGGTGATCCCGAGCAGCACGCCCGAGGTGATATAAGTGCCGGCGATCATCGTCTTGCGACCGATCGTGTCGAATAGGTGACCGATAGCCAGCGGACCGATCAGGTTGCCGGCGGCGAAGGCGATGAGAAACAGCGGAGCCGATGTCGAGGGCACGCCATAAAACGTGCCCAGCACCAGGGTGTATGTGAAGAAGATCGAGTTGTACAGGAACGACTGGCTGATCATCAGTGACGCGCCGAGCACGGCTCGGCGGGGGTACTCGCGGAACAGCACCCGGATGAGCGCGAGATAACCGATCTGATCGGTGGGTCGAAGTTCGATCGCCTTGGCCTGATCCACTGGCTGCAGCGTCTTGCCGGACTGCTCCACCTCATGCTCGATGTAGGAGATGGACTGTTCAGCGGCCTGCTCGCGGCCGCTCATCACCTGCCATCGGGGGCTCTCCGGGAGGTTGCGGCGCACCAGCAGGATCACCACACCCAGCACCGGGCCGATCAGGAAGCCGATCCGCCAGCCGATGCTGGGGTCCATCACGTTCAGCAGGATGAAGGTGCCGAGCGTGCCGAGGACCGCGCCGGCCCAGTACGTGGCGCTGACTGCAAGGTCGGTCCGGCCGCGGTAGCGGGCCGGGATCAGCTCGTCGATTGCTGAATGGATTGCTGCGTACTCCCCACCAATGCCCATGCCGGCGATGAAGCGGGTGACGTAGAGGAAAGCGATCCAGCCGCCGCTGTTGCCCAGGGTCAGCGCGGTCAGGCCACTGCCGAAAAGGTAGACGGCGAGGGTGAGCATAAACAGATTGCGGCGCCCCAGCCTGTCCGAAAGCCAACCGAAGAACAGGGCGCCGACCACTTCGCCTAACAGGTACACCGTCGCGATGAGCCCGACCGCGGCCGAGGACAAGTTGAGCGTCTCGGGTTTGTTCAGGATGTCCGCGATAGCGGCCGCGACCGTGATCTCAAGGCCGTCGAGAATCCACGCCACTCCGAGCGCGGCCACCATCCGGGAATGGAACGGCGACCACGGCAACCGGTCGATCCTCGCGGGGATCAGGCTGCGTACCGCACCCGGCGTCACCTGGCTTGCGGTGGTCATCGGTACCTCCCCGAGTGAGCGGCCAGACCGGGGATACCACAGGGGTGGTTGGTCTGCACCGGGTACGCCGGATGAGACTTGAGATCCTGAGACGGTGAGCGAGACGCGCGACGGGGGCTCGCGGCCCTTGGGAGTCCGGTCCTCGGCGGTGCGCCGGTGGCGGCGGCGGTTGGCCGACGAGCGTGAGGAGGCCAAGGTCTACCGCGACCTCGCGGCCCGGCGCTGCGGGGAAGAGCGGGAGATCCTGCTCGGGTTGGCCGAGGCCGAGGAGCGGCACGCCGCGCATTGGCAACGCTTGCTCGGCGACGAGGTGGGGCCGGCCCGTCGTGGTGATCTCCGCATGCGGCTGCTGGCCTTCCTGGCCCGGCGGTTCGGCTCGGTCTTCGTGCTTGCGCTGGCCCAGCGTGCCGAGGGTCGGTCGCCCTACGCCACCGATGCTGATGCCACGGCTGCGATGGCCGCCGACGAGCGCATCCACGCCGAGGTCGTGCGCGGGCTGGCGGCCCGGGGTCGGTCGCGGGTATCGGGCACCTTCCGCGCCGCCGTCTTCGGCACCAACGATGGCCTGGTCAGCAACCTTGCCCTGATAGTGGGCGTCACCGGAGGCGGCGCGGCCGCGAACACGGTCCTGCTCACCGGCTTGGCGGGGCTGCTGTCGGGGGCGCTGTCGATGGGGGCCGGCGAGTACCTCTCGGTGCGCTCGCAACGGGAGCTGCTCGCGGCCTCGACCCCCGACCCGCAGACCCGTCACCTACTGCCCCATCTCGACGTGGAAGCTAACGAGCTCGCCCTGGTCTACCGGGCCCGGGGGCTGCCTGCCGAGGAGGCCCAGCGGCGCGCGGAAGCAGTGCTGCGCAACCACTCCGTCACCGCCACGCCCACCGGTGCCCCAAAAGATGGACCGAAAGACGGCTCGGAGGACGACCAGCACGAGGTCGTGGGCACCGGGCTCGGCGCGGCCCTGTCGAGCTTTGCCTTCTTCGCCTCCGGAGCCGCGGTACCCGTGCTGCCGTTTCTGATCGGGTTCACCGGCGCTGCGGCGCTCATCGCGGCCATGGTGCTGGTCGGGCTCGCGCTGATGCTCACCGGCGCCACCGTCGGAGTGCTCTCGGGCGGCCCTCCGGTGCGCCGCGCCCTGCGCCAGCTCGCGATCGGCGCCGGCGCCGCCACCGCCACGTACCTGTTGGGCGTCCTGTTCGGCGCGACCCTCGGTTGATCACCGCATTGGGCGCGCTCGACGCTCTTGCCGGGCTCGAGCGCCTTGTACACCTCGAAGAAGTGCTGGATCTCCAGCCGGTAGAACTTGTCGAGGTGGTGAATGTCGCGCAGGTGCTCCATCCGGGGATCATCGGTGGGAACGCAGAGGACCTTGTCGTCACCGCCCTTCTCGTCGCGCATGCGGAACATGCCGATCGCCCGGCAGCGGATCAAACAGCCGGGAAAGGTGGGTTCTTGCACCAGTACCAGCGCGTCCAGCGGATCACCGTCCGCGCCGAGACTGTCGTCGATGAAGCCGTAGTCAGCCGGGTACTGGGTGGCGGTGAACAGCATGCGATCCAGCCGGATGCGGCCGCTCGTGTGGTCCATCTCGTACTTGTTGCGCTGCCCCTGGGGATCTCGATGGTGACGTCGAACTCCACTCCCGGGACCGTAGTCCAGTGAGGCCATCTCCGGCGCAGCCCAAACAACGTTCTCCGGCAGCTTTTGGCCACGCGGTGGGAGCAGCCGGTCGCACAGCTGGATATTTGGACCGTCACGTGGGGTCACCTTTGCCGACCGTCAGGACTGATGCCTGAGATCAGCCGGCCCCATACCGCTCGCCCAATGCACGCTACCGCTGCGGGACGCAGCTGCGGTCTTGTCACAGCTTGTCACGGAGGCGGTCGAGCATGGCGATAAGTTCCTGCTCGGGGAGATGGACGGCGAGGTCAGGCATGCCGTGTGGCAGGAGCACCCGCCGCTGCCGAGCTTGGCCGAGTGGATCTGCTCGTGATCAATGCGGGTCCGAATGCCGGGGAACGACGATTCCTCGCCTCAACACCGGAGTACTGGCGACAGACATTTGAGTTCAACGTTGGACACGCCACGCGGACAATCCGCGCCTGCGTGCCCCATATGCAACAGGCAGGCGGCGGTGCGGTAATCATTATCGCTTCCATCTCCGGATGAAACCCGCACCTTATCCCCAGTACGGCTCAGCCAAGGCAGCCGAGATCTACCTCGCCATGGAACTCGGGCGCGAGTTGGCTCCAGAGCGGATCCGGGTGAACGCAGTTAGCCCAGGCTCGATCCTGTCGCCTGGCGGTGACTGGGACTCCTTTCGCGAGAAGGCTCCTGAGCGCTACTGGCAGTTCATCGAGCGGGACTTTCCGTTCGGCCGCCTCGGTACACCTGAGGAGTTGGCGGACGTGGTGACGTTCTTGCTGTCCGAGCGGGCCAACTGGGTCAGCGCCACCCAGATCTGCGTGGATGGCGCGCACTCGGGCAGGATTCGTCACACCCCCTTGGACTTGGACGGACGTCTCAGGTAACGGAGGAGCCAGCGGTGCCGGGACTTGGTAGCCGGATCGGAGCCACGCTGCAGCTGCCTGCTCAGCGCGGTAAGCGGGTTGCGGTGGTCGTCGCCGTCCTGGTGCTCGCGACGGGCGCCGGCACCGGCGTCGGGTTCGGCGCCCCGGCGCTGGTCAGGCACCTG
>JBOHGX010000213.1:0-12899 GCA_050700255.1 Pseudonocardiaceae bacterium | reverse complement strand
CCCCTCGGACGCGACGGGCGGCACGCTGCGGTTCGCGAACTCCGGCGACTGGGACTCCCTCGACCCGGCCGATACGGACTACGCGTACTCCTTCAACTTCGTCCGGAACTACGGGCGGGCCCTGTTGATGTTCAAGTCGGCACCGGGCCAGCAGGGCGCAACACTCGTGCCCGACCTCGCCGAGTCGCTGGGCCGCTCCAGCGACGACTCCAAGACCTGGACCTACACCCTGCGCCAGGGCGTGAAGTTCGAGGACGGCACCCTCGTCACCAGCAAGGACGTCAAGTACGCCGTCGAACGATCGCTGGACAAGGCGACCTTCCCCAATGGGCCGACGTATTTCAACGACGTCCTGGACCGGCAGGGCTACACCAGCCCGTACTCCGATCCCGACCCGGACAAGCTCGGCCTGAAGGCGATCGAGACCCCGGACGACCGGACGATCGTCTTCCGGCTCAGCAAGGCGTTCAGCGGTTTCGACTACCTCGCGCAGCTGCCCGCCACCATTCCGGTGCCACGGGCAAAGGACACCGGGTCGAAGTACAAGGAGCACGTCGTCTCGACCGGCCCGTACATGTTCGAGACCAACGAGCTGGGCAAGGGTTTCACGATGGTCCGCAACCCGCACTGGGACCCGGCCACCGACCCGAACCGCCGGCCGCTGCCCGACCGGATCAAGGTCGATCTCAACGTCAACGCCGACGACGTCGACAACCGGCTCATCTCCGGTGATCTCGACGTCTCGATCGAGGGCTCCGGTGTCGGGCCATCGGCTCAGGGCCGCATCCTCGCCGACCAGGGTCTGCGCGCGAACACCGACTCCGCGCTCGTCGCCCGGCTGTGGTTCACGGCGCTCAACTCCGACGTCGCACCGCTGGACAACATCCACTGCCGCAAGGCGGTGCTGTATGCCACCGACCGGACCGGTTACCAGCGCGCCTACGGCGGAGCCACGGGCGGCGAGATCGCCACGAACCTGCTGCCGCCGGTGATCCCGGGCGCGAAGAGATTCGACCTCTACCCGTCGCCGAACAACACCGGCGACATCGCCAAGGCCCGCGACGAGCTTGCCCAGTGCGGCCAGCCCAACGGCTTCACCACCGGCATCTCCTACCGCGCCGAGCGGCCCAAGGAGAAGGCCACCGCCGAAGCACTGCAGCAGTCACTGGCGCGGGCCGGGATCAATCTGGAGATCAAGCCGTACCCGCTGACCGACTACCTGCGCCTGTACGCCGGCAAGCCGGACTTCGCGAAGTCCAACGGTCTGGGCCTGATCGTCTACGGCTGGGGCGCGGACTGGCCCGACGGCTACGGGTTCCTGTCCCAGCTCGTCGACAGCCGGGTCATCAGGGCCACCGGAGGCAACACCAACCTGGGGATCAGAGATCCGGCGATCGACCAGATGCTCGACCAGGCGTTGGTGACCACCGACATCGCGACGCGGGAACGGATCTGGGTCGGCATCGACCGGAGGGTGATGGAAGGCGCGTTCGTCCTGCCCGGTGTCTGGGCCAAGGGCCTGCTGTACCGGCCGCCGAACCTGACCAACGTGTTCATCACCGACGGGTTCCAGATGTATGACTACCCGGCGCTGGGCACCACCCGGAACTAGCCGTGGGCGTCTACCTGATTCGACGGCTGGTCGCGGCGGTAATCCTGCTGCTGATCGTCACCGCGGCGACGTTCGCGGTCTTCTTCCTGGTGCCCCGGCTGGCCGGGGCCACGCCGGAGGACCTCGCCTCGCGCTACGTCGGCCGGACCGCCGCACCGGAGGTGATCCGGGAGATCGCCGACAAGCTCGGGTTCACCGACCCGATCTGGGTGCAGTACGGCCGGTTCGTCAAGGGCCTGATCCTCGGCGCGGACTACAGCACGGGCCCGACCACAGTGCACTGCCCGGCACCGTGTTTCGGGTACTCCTTTCTCACCCAGAACCCGGTGTTACCCGACCTGATCGACCGGCTGCCGGTGACGATGTCGCTGGCGGCCGGTGGGGCGCTGATCTGGCTTGTCGCCGGAGTGTCCACCGGTGTGGTGTCCGCGCTGCGCCGGGGCAGTATCTTCGACCGCGCCGCGATGGGCGTCGCCTTGGCCGGCGTCTCGCTGCCGATCTTCTTCACCGGACTGCTGGCGCTGGCGATCTTCAGCTACGGGCTGGGCATCACCGCTCCGGGCGGCAGCTACGTCCCCATCGAGCAGAACCCGCTGCGCTGGGCATACAACCTCATCCTGCCGTGGGTCACGCTGGCGTTCCTCTACGCCGCCGGCTATGCGCGGCTGACCAGGGCGAGCATGCTCGACACGATGAACGAGGACTTCATCCGGACCGCTCGCGCCAAGGGGCTCCCGGAGCGCACCGTGGTGCTCAAGCACGGGCTGCGAGCGGGGCTCACCCCCATCCTGACGATCTTCGGGCTGGACCTCGGATTGCTGCTCGGCGGCGCGATCCTGACCGAGAGCACGTACTCGCTGCCCGGTATCGGCATGTACGCGGTGGACGCGGTGGTCAACAACGATCTACCGAAGGTGCTCGGGGTGGTGCTGGTCGGCAGCATCTTCATCATCGTGGCCAACCTCGTCGTGGACCTGCTCTACGCCGTGGTCGACCCGAGAGTCCGGTACTGATGCAGGGGTTCAGCTCTGCGGTAGGTTCCTTGACCGGAGGGGTCGTCATGGAAAAGCCGATAAAGATCGCCATCCCGGCAGCGGCAGCATGGAGAATGATATGACCATCATGAGGGATCCGCGGCCGCTTTGTTTCGTCCTGATGCCGTTCGGCTCGAAGACCGACCCGACCGGCTTTGTGATCGACTTCGACGTTGTCTATCGGGATTTCATAGCCCCCGCCGTCGACGATGCGGGCCTACGAGCCGTACGCGCGGACGAGGAGCAAGTGGGCGGAATCATGCACAAACCGATATACGAGCGGTTGATCCTGTGTGACTACGCCGTGGCGGACCTGACTACGGCAAACGCGAATGTCTATTATGAGTTAGGAGTCCGTCACGCGTTTCGGCCGTGGAGCACCGTACTGATTTTCGCCGAGGGCGTCCGACTCCCGTTCGATCTCGCTCCGATACGTGGCCTTCCCTATGCCCTAAGTCCAGCCGGAGTTACCGTAGAACCTGAACGGAACCGGAAAGCTCTGGCCGAGCGGCTGCGCGCCGCACAGCAGAAAACCACCGACAGCCCGATTTTTCAACTCCTCGAAGACCTGCCGGACCCCGACATCAGTCGGCTGAAGACCGACGTATTCCGAGACCGCGTCGAGTACTCGAGCAGCATAAAAGCCAAACTCGCCGCGGCTCGAAGTCACCCCGTCGAGGCGGTCCGCGCGATCGGCGACGAGCTAGGGGATCTCGGTAGCGTGGAATCTGGTGTGGTGGTCGATCTGCTCCTCTCGTTCCGCGCCGTCGAGGCCTGGGACGACATGGTCGCTCTTGTGGAGCGGATGCCTGAGCCACTGGCCCGCTCGGTTCTGGTACGTGAGCAGTACGCTCTGGCATTGAATCGGGCTGGTCGCGGGGACAACGCCGAGGAGGTGCTTGTTAAGCTCATCGACGAGCGCGGGCCAAGCAGCGAGACGTATGGCATCCTCGGCCGCGTCTACAAAGATCGGTGGGAACGCGCACGCGCCCAGCGTAACGAGGCGCTGGCCAGGGGCCTACTGAACAAAGCAATCGATGCCTACGTCAAAGGGTTCGAGAGCGACTGGCGCGACGCGTACCCGGGCATCAACGCCGTTCAGCTTATGGAACTACGCGATCCGCCCGACCCCCGCCGTGATGAGCTTCTTCCGATCGTCACCTACAGCGTGAAACGGCGCATCCAGTCAAAGCAGCCGGACTATTGGGACTATGCAACAGTTCTCGAGCTCGCAGTTATCAACCGTGACGAGGACGCGGTCAGGGCAGCACTTGCAGATGCCGTCACGGCGGTCCGAGAAAGCTGGGAGCCAAGAAGCACCCTGGCCACCTTACGACGGCTCCGACAAGCTCGTGAGACTCGTGGCGAGCGCGCCGATTGGATGACCGACGTAGAGCGGACGCTTGAGACAACCGCTGGCGACGCCTCACCCACGGAGGCATAACCGGCGATCACCAGCGCACACGGATCAGAAGGCCCCGTCCCAGGTTCGTGGCGTAGAGCCAACAAACCCAGCTCGACTGCCGACAGCAGGGTCTTGGAGGACCAGAAGCCCCATGCCGATCTGCATGATCAGCGATGGGTCGAACATCTTGGCGGTGTCCGTCGCTACCGGCACTCCCCGCCGCCCGCTGCCGAGGCTGTCCGCGGTCCCGATCGGGCATCTCAGGATACCGTGCCTGCTTCTCTCGGATCGGACCCGCGCTCCCAGCGTACGAACGTTATAGTCCCGTGCGCGATGGGACGTCAGCTTTCGAAGTAGAGCGGCAAGCGCTAAAGTACATGCATGGCGACGATCCAGGTCCGCGACGTGCCAGACGACGTCCACCGCATCTACCAGCAACGGGCCGCACTAGCGGGGATGAGCTTGCAGGAATACCTCCGTGCCGAGCTGACCCGCAATGCACGGACCCGGACCCCAGCCGAGTTGGTAGCCGAGATCGAGCAGCGGCTCGCCTCGGAGGGTACCGAGGGGTTTGCCACTCGATCCTCGGCCGGGTTGCTCCGGGCGGACCGAGCGGCACATTGACCGTCTTCGATGCCTCTGTGCTGGCCGATGCGCTCGTGGTGGCCGGGCCCGCCGGAAACGACGCCCGCGAGGTGCTGCGCGACCACTCGTTGCTGCATGTTCCGTCGATCTTCGCGGCTGAGGTGACCTCGGCAATCCGTTCGATGCAGGCGCGCGGGGAGGTGAGCCCTGGACGGGCAAGTGGCGCGGTCGCGAAAATCAAGGTGGTGCGGAGTGTGCAGTACCCCTTCGAGCCATTTGTCGACCGCGTGTGGGAGCTACGGGAGAACCTGACCGTGTACGACGGCTGGTACGTTGCCCTTGCCGAGTCGCTTGATACCAGCCTGGTAACGGCCGACCATCGACTCGCGCGAGCGTCAGGCCCGCGATGTCCGGTGCTGGACGTCGCCCGGTTGGCGGCTGGGTCGCCGGGACTGCCACCGCAGCGCAGCCGCCCGGAATAACCGCCCTAGGTCTTTGATGCCCTGGCCGTGTCCCCATAGCAGCCACTTGGTCTTACCGGTCCAGGGGGCCAGTGAGTCACCGGGGCGGCGCGCCTGAGGGTGTCGTGAGGATGCGGGCGCGGTCTCGGCATCAGGCCTTGCCGCAATTGTTGATCAACAGTCGGAGGCAGGCCGACCAAGCAAAAAAAATCAGCGCACTCCTAGATCGCCCGGCAGGCGCCGCCGTCCACGGCGACCACCGTGCCGGTGACGTAAGCGGCGACTGGGCTGAGCAAGAACGCTGCCACCCTGCCTAACTCAAGTGGATCTCCGATGCGGCGGAGCGGGATTGTGGCGATTCTGGCGCGCTGCTGCTCCTTCTGCTCCTGGGTATTGGTGCTCAAGGAACGTGCAGTAGCGAATGCGCCTGGGAGCACGCCGGTAATGCGCACCGAGCTCGGCGGGGGTCCGAGCTCGTCTGCGAGATCCTTGACAAGCATGGCCAGGCCGGGCCTGAGCCCGTTGCTCATGGTCAGCCGAGGAAGAGGGCCTCGGACCGAGATTGAGAGCACAAAGCAGATTGCCGCGCCCTCGACGTGATTTTGCCGGGTATGCAGGCCGACCTCGCGGGCCAGTCGCACCGGTGCGAGGAAGACTGACTCAAACGCCTGCCGCCAAGCGTCATCCGTCGTCGTGGTGAGCATACTGAGGGGCGGACCGCCGGTATTGGCCAAAGCTCCATCGAGGCGCCCGAAACAGGACACCGCGGTCTTGATGGCCGCGGCGGTGACGGCGGGGTGGGCCAGGTCACCAGCACAGCCGGCGGCCGAACCCCCGCCGAGCTTGGTGACGGCAGCGTCCACGCGCTGCTCATCACGGCCGACGATGACCACCCGCGCACCCTCCTCGACCAGGACGCTGGCGGTGGCGAAGCCGAGTCCCGCGCTGCCGCCACCCACCACGAACACGCGATCAGCTAGCCCTAGATCCATGAGCCGATCATGACAGACCTGGACTGTGTCGATGGCCGGTGTCGTGGTGCTGGTCGTGCTCGGGGTTGCGATGGGCGAGGTGGGATGCTGTGTGTTGTGTCTCGGCCACGGCGGGTGTTTGTCAGTCACACCTCAGAGCTGGCGCGGTTTCCGGTGGGGCGGTCGTTTGTGGCCGCGGCGGCGCGGGCGGTGGCTCGGGCCGGGGACGCCATTGCCGAGATGGCCTATTTCGGGCCGCGCGAGCAGCAGCCCGCGCAGGTGTGCCGGGACGCCGTGCGGGCTGCCGAGGTGTATGTGGCGGTGGTCGGGTTCCGGTATGGCTCGCCGGTGGCCGATCGCCCGGAGTTGTCCTATACGGAGTTGGAGTTTGAGTTGGCCGGCGAGGCGGGGTTACCGCGGCTGGTGGTGTTGCTGGGCGAGGACGCCGAGGGCCCCAAGGATCTGTTTGTTGATCTGCGCTATGGCGCGCGCCAGGAGGCCTTCCGTGCCCGGTTGGCCGACAGCGGGGTAACCACGGCAACGGTGACGACCCCGGAGCAGCTCAGCGAGGTGTTGTTTGCGGCGTTGCGGGATCTGCCCCAGGCCCGCTCGGAGGAGGTGCCAGTGGGGCGGGTGTGGAACGTGCCCGCCCGCAGCCCGGTGTTCACCGGACGCGAGAAGCTGCTCACCACGCTGCATACCGCGTTGGAAAACGGGCGCTCGACGGCGGTGGTGCAGGCCCTGTACGGGATGGGCGGGATCGGCAAGACCGCACTGGCCATGGAGTACGCCCACCGCTACGGGGCCGACTACGACGTGGTCTGGTGGATCCCGGCCGAGCAACCAGCGCTGGTAGCCCACCGGCTTGCCGAGCTGGCCTATGCCCTGAATTTGGCGACCGCCGCCGACGTTGTGAGTGCGGCGGTGGCCCGACTGCTGGGGGCATTGCGGCAGCGGGAGCGGTGGTTGCTGATCTTTGATAACGCTGAGGATCCCGCGGCGCTGGCCGGGTATCTGCCCGGAGGAGGCGGGCATGTGCTGATCACCTCCCGTAACCCCGGCTGGGGCGAGTTGGCCAATCCGGTGGACGTGGATGTGTTCGACCGGGACGAGTCGATCGCGCTGCTGCGCCGCCGTGCCCCCCAGCTCACCGACGAGCAGGCCGGGCAGGTCGCCCAGGCGCTGGGGGACCTGCCACTCGCGCTGACCCAGACTGCCGCGTACCTGGCCGACACGGCCATCGGCGTGCAGGACTTCCTGGCCCTGCTCGCCGAGCGGACCACGGAGCTACTGGCCCAAGGAACTTCCGCCACCTACCCGGTGTCGCTGGCCGCCAGTACCCAGATCGCCCTGGACCGGCTGGCTGCCCAGTCCCCGGCTGCGCTGGTGCTGCTGTCCCTGGCCGCCTACCTGGCACCGGAGTCGATCCCCCTGACCCTGTTCAGCACCCACCCTGACCAGTTGCCCGAGCCGCTGGCGACCGCGGCCGCCGATCCGCTGACCTTCACCGCACTGACCCGGCTGCTACGCCAGCACGGGCTGGCCCGCATCGAGCCGGCCACCTTGACCCTGCACCGGCTGCTCGCCGCGATCCTGCGCACCCAGCCACACACACATCAGGACCTGCCCACCCGGGCAGTCCGGCTACTACGTGCCGCGGTCCCAGACGACCCGGCAGACAACCCGACCGCCTGGCCGGCCTGGCGCCAGCTCCTGGCGCACGTCCTGGCCGCCACCGACCCCCACCGCACCCTCACCGGAGTCGAGCAGGACGTGGCCTGGCTGCTTGACCGCGCCGCTAAGTATCTGCAGACCCGAGGGGAATCCGGCCCCGCCCGGCCGTTGTTCGAACGCGCCCTGGACCTGCGCCGCTGCATGCTGGGTGATGACCACGCCGACATGCTGGAGTCAGCCGGCGGTCTCGCCTTCAACTTATGGGAGTTGGGGCAGTATGAGCAGGCCCGCCAGCTCGGCGAGGACACCCTCACCCACTGCCGCCGGGTGCTGGGCGACGACCACCCCACCACTCTGCGCTCGGCCTTCATCCTTGCCGTCAGCCTGTGTGAGTTGGGGCAGTATGAGCAGGCTCGCCAGCTCGGCGAGGACACCCTCACCCACTACCGCCGGGTCCTGGGCGACGACCACCCCGCCACCCTGTTATCGGCCTGCGTCCTTGCCGCCTCCCGGTGGGGATTGGGGCAGTATGAGCAGGCCCGCCAGCTCAGCGAGGACACCCTCACCCGCTGCCATCGGGTCCTGGGCGACGACCACCCCGAGACCCTGCGCACGGCCGACATCCTTGCCGACACCCTGCGGGCGCTGGGACAGTACCAGCGGGCTCGCCAGCTCAGCGAGGACACCCTCACCCGCTACCGTCGAGTGCTCGGCGAGGACAACCCTTACACCCTGCGCTCCGCTACCAACCTTGCCGCCACCCTGCGGGAGTTGGGGCAGCCTCAGCAGGCCCGCGAACTCGGCGAGGACACTCTCACTCGCATGCGCCAGGTGCTTGGCGACGACCACCCCGATACCCTGCGCTCGGCCGACAGCCTTGCCGTCTCCCTGCAGGAGTTGGGGCAGTATGAGCCGGCTCACCAGCTCAGCGAGGACACCCTGGCCCGCATGCGCCGGGTGCTGGGCGACGACCACCCCCACACCCTGCGCTTGGCCCACAGCCTTGCCGCTGCAGGTGGCGAATCCAGATGAGCACGACGAGGCCAATCGGCAAGTATTCTGTGGACGCAGTGGTCAACAACGACCTGCCGAAGGTGCTCGGGGTGGTGCTGGTCGGAAGCATCTTCATCATCGTGGCCAACCTCGTCGTGGACCTGCTCTACGCCGTGGTCGATCCGAGGGTCCGGTACTGATGAGCCCGTTTCTCGACGTGCGTGACCTACGTGTGCAGTTCCCGACCGCCGACGGCGTGGTCAAGGCCGTGGACGGGCTGTCGCTGCGGCTGGACCGGGGCCGCCGGCTGGGGGTCGTCGGGGAGTCAGGCTCGGGCAAGAGCGTGACCAGTTTGTCGATCATGGGGCTGCATCAGCCGGGCACCGCGCGGATCTCCGGGGAGATCTGGCTCGAGGGCCAGGAGCTGGTCTCGGCCGACTCCGAGCAGGTCCGCAAACTGCGTGGCCGGAGCATGGCGATGATCTTCCAAGATCCGCTGTCGGCGATGCACCCGTACTACCCAGTGGGTCGCCAGATCGTCGAGGCCTCCCGGCTGCACCACGACGTCAGCAAGCAAGCCGCACGCAGCCGCGCGGTGGAACTGCTCGACCGAGTCGGCATCCCGCAGCCGGGCTCGCGCTTCGATGACTACCCGCACCAGTTCTCCGGAGGCATGCGGCAACGCGCGATGATCGCGATGGCGCTGTCGTGCAACCCCCAGTTGCTCATCGCCGACGAGCCGACGACGGCTTTGGACGTCACGGTGCAGGCCCAGATCCTGGACCTGATCCGGGACCTGCAGGCGGAGTTCGACTCCGCGGTGATGATCATCACCCACGACCTGGGCGTGGTCGCCGAGCTTGCGGACGACATCCTGGTGATGTACGCGGGACGAGCCGTCGAGTACGGGCCGGCCAGTGAGGTGTTCTCCTCGCCCCAGCATCCCTATACGTGGGGGCTGCTCGGCTCGGTGCCGCGATGGGATCGGCAGCGTTCGGCGCGGTTGGCGCCGATCCCGGGCAGCCCGCCGAGCCTGATCAATGTTCCACCTGGTTGCCCGTTCCACCCGCGCTGCCGGTACGCCGAGCTGACCGGGGGGCAGGCGAGCACCAGCCGGCCCGAGCTGCGGCCTTCACCGTCCGTGAATCACCTAGTCGCCTGCCACCTGCCCGACGAGCGCCGGCAGCACATCCTCGACGACGAGATCCGGTCGAACCTGTGAGCACGGCACTGCTGAGCGTGTCCGGGCTGCGAAAGCACTTCCCGGTGCGGCGGGGCCTGCTGCAGCGCAAGGTCGGAGCCGTGCAGGCCGTCGACGGGCTGGACTTCGAGGTGCTCCGCGGCGAGACACTGTCGTTGGTAGGCGAGTCGGGCTGCGGCAAGACGACCACCGGGCGGCTGCTCACCCGGCTGCTGGAGCCGACAGCCGGGTCGATCGCGTTCGACGGGCGCGACATCACGCACCTATCGGCCGGCCGGATGCGCCCGCTGCGCCGGGACATCCAGATGATCTTCCAAGATCCGTACTCGTCACTGAACCCGCGGCACACCGTCGGCACCATCGTCGGTGCCCCGTTCCGGATCCAGGACGTGGACCCACCCGGCGGGGTGCGTGCGGCGGTGCAACAACTGCTGGAACTCGTCGGTTTGAACCCCGAGCACTACAACCGGTACCCGCACGAGTTCTCCGGCGGCCAGCGCCAACGCATCGGCATCGCCCGCACGCTGGCGCTGCGACCGAAGCTGATCGTGGCCGACGAACCCGTCTCGGCACTGGACGTGTCGATCCAGGCCCAAGTGCTCAACCTGCTGGAGGACCTGCAAGACGAGCTGGACCTGACCTACCTGCTGATCGCCCACGACCTGTCGGTGGTGCGCCACGTGTCCGACCGCGTCGCCGTCATGTACCTCGGCAAGATCGTCGAGCTCGGTGACAGCAACGCCGTGTACTCCCGGCCCATGCACCCATACACGGTGGCGCTGCTCTCGGCGGTACCGGTGCTCGACCCCAAGCGGCGCAGCAAGAGTCGGGTTCTGCTCACCGGCGATGTGCCCAGCCCGCTGAATCCACCTCCGGCCTGCCGGTTCCACACCCGCTGCTGGAAGGCCCAACAGATCTGCCGCACCCAGGAACCCCCGCTCACCGAGCTGACCCCCGGCCACCGCGTCGCCTGCCACCTCCCGGAGATTGCGCAAGCGCGTTCTGGAGACAGATTGCAGTAATTTCGGCCCGAATTACTGCAATCTGTCTCCAGAACGCGAGAAGTGCACAGCTGTTCCTGCAATCGAAGATGCTCGTCAATGTCGTGCTCGGTCATGGTCGATACATCGATCACGGTGCTGGGATCGGCGACGCCGCGGATCACATTGTCCACCCGCACAGTGATGTCGCCGACCTGTCGGGGAATGCGCAGCGTGCGGGACTCACCATGGTGACTCGTCGCGATGGAGCTGAGCACCCGTGTGGTCGACGATTCGACCACGGTTTCTGCGACCCCGGTCACCGACGCCTGCCACAACCCGCCAGATGGTCCCGACTAGCCACTTCTAAAGTATTGTCCGGGCGCCCGATAGAACTGGGATACCGTGGATCAGCAGTCTCAGAGCGACAGTCACGTGTGCCCTGCACGACCCGGTCAGCGGCGCCCTCTCGGCGAAATACCCCTGCCCGGGGTCGGCTCCGTGCAGGGCATCAGGCGACGCCCCGGTGGCGGACACGAGATCTGGTTCACCTATACCGATCACACCTCGCCGCCCACGGTGTGCCACTACGACGCCCGCGACGGTCAACTCACCCGCTGGGCCGAGCGCTCAGAAGAGCTATCAGCAGGAATCCATACCCGTCAGGTGATCTATCCAGCTCACGACGGCACCGCGGTGCGCATGTTCGTGATCGCACCGGAGGCCGAGCCGACCCGGCCCCGACCGACCATCCTATTCGCCTACGGCGGGTTCGGTTTCTCGCTGCCGCCCGCCTATTCACCGATTGCCCAAGCCTGGGTCCAAGCCGGCGGGGTCTACGCGGTAGCCAACGTCCGGGGTGGCGGAGAAGAAGGAGCGCACTGGCACCACGCCGGGCGGGGTCGAGACAAGCAGAACACGTTTGATGATGTCCACGCCGCGGCGCAATGGTTGACCCACCACGGCTGGACCAGCCCAGACCGGCTGGTGTTCTCGGGAGCCTCTCACGGTGGGCTGGTCTCAGGCCATCGCGCAGACGGCGCCGTGACGAGCTGGGCGGCTACGCGCACGTCAAACGCTTGACCGAACTGCTCGCCACCGTCCCGGCGCCGGCCATGGAACAGGTCGACCTGGCGCTGCGAGCCGCGCTCAACCTGTAAAGCCTTGTCAGCAAGGGGGTGAGTGGCTGGCCACCACGATCTCTGAGCGCAGGGCCGTCAGGCCAAGACCGAGCCCCGAGTTGCTCATCGACTGAGAAGCGCACCCGTGCCAAGTCGATGGTGGCCGGGCGTCGGGCACTCACGCGGCCGGTGTGTGGCTGCGCGGTAGCGGACGGCCTGGTCAACCTGCTCCTCGGTGAGGTGATAGCAGTTGGCAACCTCATCGGCTGTTGCCCGACGTCCGTTTGCACACGAAGACGCCGTTGCCGGTGCACACGTAGCGGCGCTCGACGAACGGCACCATTCTCGCCGTGACGGCTTCATCGGCATCGTGTCGGCTGGCTTGGGGAGTGCTGCCGCGCCACGAACGCCACCCCTCGTGGGTGCCCGTCAGGCTGCGCTCGATCTCCTCGTGTTGCCCCGGCTCGGGACGGCGCTGTGAGCTGGTGGCGTACTGGAGCGCGAACGCCACCCGGTCACCGGCTCGCAGCTCCAACTTCCAGCGAGCGGTGGCTGCGTCGATCGCCGTGGGCGGGGGTCCGCTCAACGTCAGCCGCCCCAGGCGAGCACGCCCCGCTCAGGAGGCGAAGCTGCGGCTGGCTCCGACATCAGGGGGCGAGCGGGTTGACCCAACGCAGGCCGTCGAACCGGGCGAAGTCGGTGTCGGCCGAGCAGACCCCGACCCCGTACTCGATCGCCAGCGCGGCCAGGTGCGCATCAGGGATCGCGTTGCCGACCAGCCGGCGGCGGCGCACGAGCCCGCCGAGCACGCCGGCGTGCCGTTCGGTCGGCACGGGAACCCAGGCGGCGGGCGCGGCCAGCC
>JBOHGX010000212.1:0-28734 GCA_050700255.1 Pseudonocardiaceae bacterium | reverse complement strand
GCCCAGGGCGTTGGCCTGTCGGATGATGCGTTGCAGGGCGCGTTGGGGGTCGCGGCGGGTGAAGTAGTCCCCGCCCAGGTCGTGGTAGTCCACATCGTGGGTGAGCATGTGCCAGACGGCGGTCAGGGAGAGCTCGATCGGCACGATGTCCGCAGCCATGCGCGGCAGCGTAGTGCTCGTGAGTGCGTAACAGTGTTCCAGCACCGAATCGCACTCACGAGCGCGCAGGGCCGCTGCGCCAGCCGTTGAGGTTGGCGCGGATCGCGACCTCGAACACCGCAGCGGGTGCCCCGGCGTGAGGTGGCATCGCACAGCCCAGCTCCAGTGTCACCAGGCCGTGCACGTTGGCCCACAGCGCGGTGGCGATCAGGGATGGGTCGGCGTCGCGCAGCAGGCCCGCCGCGACGGCCCTGCGCACCGTGTCGAGCAGCGGCGTGAAGGTGGCCTCGGCGTGGGCATAGTCCTCCGGAGCCGGCTCGAAGCCGGGCACCGGCGAACCGAACATCACCGCGTACAGGTGTGGGTCGGCCAGTGCGCTGGTCCGGTAGGCGTGGCCGAGGGCCAGGAGGTCGGCCAGCGGGTCGTCCGAAGGGGTCACCGTGTCCAGATGGGATGCAAATCTGGTGAACGCCTCGATGAACAGACCCCGAAGGATCCCCGCCTTCCCGCCGAACAGTGCGTACACCGCGCTGGTCGAGGTGCCGGCCGCAGCGGCGAGCCGGCGCAGGCTCAGTGCGTCCGGGCCCTCGGAGGTGAGTAATGCACCTGCGGTATCGAGCAGCTGGATCCGCAGCGCATCATCGTGCAATTTCGGTCGTGGCACATGGTCACCATATCGCGACAGTGTTTTATAACAGTGTTTGAAGCAATGGGGAGGGCCTTCACGAGCGGTAAGCACTGAGGGTGCCGGAACGTCCCACACCTGCGACGCGGGGGATCCGGTACCCGACTTTCATCGTTACGCGTTAGCTACTAACATGTTAGCGACTAACGCCAAGGAGGCCGACATGTCCACTCATCCCGTGCTCGTCGTCGGTGCCGGTCCCACCGGGCTTGCCGTGGCGTGCGGACTACGCGCCCACGGCGTGCCTATCCGGGTGCTCGACGGCGCCGTTGGCCCGGCCGTGACCTCACGCGCGTTGCGTCTGCAGCCGCGCGGTGCGGAGGTGATCGACCGGCTCGGCGCCCTCGGTGACCTGCCGTCGCGGAGCCTGCCTGTTCATCAGGTGATGGTGCACGTCGGTGGCCGGGAGCTGGCCAGGTTAGGCGGTCGGGACGCCGACTCCTCTGGTGCGCCGTCCCGGCTTGCTGGTGTCGCAGGCCGAGATCGAGGGTGAGTTGCGACGCAGGCTGGTTGAGTTGGGCGCGGCCGTGGAGTGGGGTCGGGAAGTTGTCGGGCTCGAGGCGGCCTCAGCGGGAGTTGCGGTGCGGCTCGCGGACGGCGAAGTGGTGAACGCGGAGTGGGTGCTCGGCTGCGATGGCGCGCACAGCCGCGTCCGAAGGGCGGCCGGCATCGGATTCTCCGGTGTTCGGCTCGTCGAGCGCTTCTTGCTCGCCGACGTCCGCGCCGAGCTCCCGCTGGCCCGAGACACCGTGGTGGTGTGGTTCGACGGCGAGGAGATGGTGGCGGCGTTCCCGCTGCCTGGCAATGACCGGTGGCGGCTGATGGCCCCGGCCGCTGACCCGTCCGCCGACCTGGGCCCGGACGCGGTCCTCGCGCAACTGACGGCCCTGCTCGCATTGCGGTCAGGGTTGCCGGCCGAGGCGGTCCGGGAGGCGTATTGGACATCGACGTTCCGGTTCCACCGACGCCTCGCTGATACCTATCGCGCGGGTCGGGTGCTGCTGGCGGGAGACGCTGCACACATCCATAGCCCGTACGGCGGGCAGGGTCTCAATACCGGGATCGGGGACGCAGAGAACCTCGCGTGGAAGCTTGCGCTGGTCTGCACGGGCCGCGCCGCGCCCGCGCTGCTGGACAGCTACGAAGCCGAACGGCGACCGGTCGCGAGGGAGGTGCTGGCGTCGACGAGCGGGATGACGCGCGTGATGCTGGGCGGCAGTGCAGTAGCGCGGCTGGTGCGGGATCATGTGCTGGTGCCGCTGATGAACCGGCAGCTGGTGCAGCGCCTGATATGGGAGCACTCCTCGCAGCTGCTGATCAGTTACCGGCGAGGCCCGCTCGCCCGCTACGGGCTGTCGTGTCCGCGCCCCGGTGATCGGCTGCCGGATCTGGTGTGCCGCGATGCGGACGGCGCGCCGACCCGCTTGCACTCTGAGATCGGGCCGGGCTGGGCGGTCGTCACTGCGGATCCCGCACTGCGGGCAACCTGCGGGAAGGTCGCCGGGGAGTGGCTCGGCGCCGACGCAGTAGCACGACTGACCCCGACAGCGGGGGCACCACGTGACGCTTGGCTCGTGCGACCGGACGCGCACCTGGCATGGCGAGGCACCGATCCCGCCGGCGCACGGCAGTGGCTAGCGGGCGCGTTGCACCTCGCTTCCCCATCCCCGCCCGCCGCCGTGGCGCCCGGATGACCGCGCCTGCCAACCGCCGGGAGGCCAGGAAGGCCGCGACCCGCCGCTGTGTGCAGGAACACGCGTTACGGCTGTTTTTGGCCCAGGGCTACGACGCCACCACCGTGGAGCAGATCGCCACCGCAGCCGGCGTGTCACACATGACGTTCTTCCGGCACTTCCCCACCAAGGAGTCAGTGGTCGACACCGACGACTACGACCCGATGATCGCGGAACTGATCCGCGCACGGCCCACCGACGAGGACCCAATCACCGCCGTCCACCGCGCAATGGCGCAGGGTCTCGCTGCGATCCTGCCCGCTGCGCGCGACGCACTCCTCGAGCGGATCCGGCTTATCATGCAAACCCCCGCGCTGCGGGCGCGCCAGGCCGACAACCAGCACGCCACCCGCCAGCTGTTCGCCGCCGCACTCGCTGACCGCGCCGGGCTTCCATCGCCCACGTTCCAGCTGGAAGTGCTTGCCGCCGCCGCGCTGGCCGCGCTGACCACGGCGCTGGTCACCTGGACCGCCGGGGGCGGCTCGGCCGACCTGATCGCGCTGGTCGACGAGGCCTTCACCACCCTGCGTGCGGCGAGCCGATAAACGGTCGCGGGCCCGAGGCGGATCCACAAGACGCGCGTCGTTTCCGCACTGGGCACCTCCGCACTGGGCACCGTCAGGTCCGGCTCATCAGCTCCCGCAGTAGCGTGCCCATTTGCGCCGCGGCGTTGTGGGCGGTGGCGAGCAGCTCCCGGTGGTCCAGCACCGCGCCGTCAAGACCGGCGGCGAGGTTGGTGACCAGTGAGATTCCCAAGACCTCGGCACCTTCAGCGCGGGCCGCAATGGCTTCCAGCACGGTGGACATCCCGACCAGGTCAGCTCCCAGCACGCGCAACATGCGGATCTCCGCCGGAGTTTCGAAGTGCGGGCCAGGCACCCCGGCGTAGACGCCCTCGACCAGGTTCGGTTCTATCTCGCGGGCCAGCGCGCGCAGCCGGGAGGAGTAGGCGTCGGTGAGATCGACGAACCGCGGCCCGACGAGTGGGGAGGTTGCGGTGAGGTTGAGGTGGTCGCAGATCAGCACCGGTTGCCCGACCGCGAGCCCCTCGGCGATAGCGCCGGCGGCATTGGTGAGTACCACCACCCGGGCGCCCGCCGCACAGGCGGTGCGCACCCCATGCACCACCTTGGCCACGCCACGACCCTCGTAGCCGTGCGTGCGACCGAGCAGCACCAGGACGCGCCGGCCGTCCAGCGGCACCGACCGGACCGTCCCGACCTGGTCGGCGACCTGCGGTTCGGCGAACCCGGGTAGCGCGGTGAACGGGATCTCGACTGTGGGGGTACCGAGCGCGTCGGCCGCTGGACGCCAGCCGCTGCCCAGCACCACGGCGATGTCATGCGCGGAGACACCGGTGCGCTGGGCGAGCATGGCCGCCGCCTGCTGAGCGACCTGCGTCTGATCAGTCACGGTCGCCAAGCCTATGGTGATCAGACTTCCAGGACGAACCTCGCCACCACGGGCTCGAACAGCTTCGTGCGCCCCGCGCCCTCTCGCTCGGTCGGGACGGTGACAGACAGCACCCACAAGTCCGCTTGGGCAGGCACCAGCCGCACGTAGGTGGTCCTGCGCAACTCGCCGCCTTCCTGAGTGCGGAAGGTGGCATCGATCGCTCCGGTGGACATCTTCTGCCGCTGGGTCTCAACGAGTTCGGGCACGCCCTGGGCGAGCCTGCGCAGGTGGAGGGAGAGGTATTGATCCCCAACCTCGCTGGGTAGTACGCCGGTGACCCGCTCCACGGCGATGACCTCCGAGCCGTCCGGAGAGACGAAACGCATGACGGTGCTCGAGTTGTTGCCGAGGGCCCGTTGCTCGCGGAACTCCGCCCAGTCCTGCGGCACGCTGATGGTGAACCGAGCCGGCCGCGATCCGTCGGCCTGGGTTACCTGCACCACTCGGGGTGTCAGCACGGCGTCGTCGGTGCGGGCACCTAATACTGCGGGGGCATCCAGGGAGGGCAGGGCGGGCCGACCGGCGGCGGCTCGGGTGAGAGCGAAAGCAGTGGTTGCGGCACCGAGGAACAGCAGTACCACCAATGTCCACAGCATCACTCGGCGTCCGGCGCCGGTGCTCTGGACTCGGTGTGCCGCCGCCGGGTTCTTGGTAGTGGACGCGACGGTGAAGGGCAGCGGGCCCGGATCGGCAGCGAGCTGCCCGGTCCGTCGGCGCGGCGTGTCAGCTGCTTGCTGGGTACTTTCCGGAGCACTCGTTGGGGTGGTTTTCGGGGCGCTCGTTGCGGCGAGAGCCGGGTGCGGAGCGGGCTCGGGGTCCGTTGCCTCGGGGGGTGCACCGAGCAGCTGGCGCACCTGCGACAGCGGCATCCGGTGCGCTGGATCCTTGGTCATCAACCCGCTGATCACCTCGGCGAGCGGTCCGGAACACGATGACCTGGGCACCTCGTCCTGCACCACCGAGGCGACTGTTGCCATCGCAGTGCCCGCGTCATACGGCGGTCTGCCCTCGACTGCGGAGAACAGCGTCGCGCCGAGTCCCCACAGGTCCGCCGCCGGGCTGACCGGACCACCGGAGGCGATCTCCGGAGCGATGTAGGCAGGGGAGCCCAACATCAGACCGGTCGCGGTCAAGGTCTGATCGGCTGGATTGCGGGCGATCCCGAAGTCGGTGAGCTTGATCCGGCCGTCGTGGGCCACCAGCACATTGCCGGGCTTGACGTCCCGGTGTGTGATGCCCGCCGCGTGCGCGGCCTGCAATGCCGCCGCCACCGCGGCCCCCACGGCGATCACCTGCCGCGGCGGCAGGGCTCCCTGCAGTAGCAGCTCAGCCAGGCTGCGGGAGGCCACCAACTCCATCACCACGAAAGGTGCGGCGCCCTCCCGGGCCACGTCGTAGAGGGTGACCACATTGGGGTGTGACAGCGCGGCGATGGTCCTGGCTTCCCGCATCGTCCGCTCCCGCACGGCGTCGGCCTCGGCTTCCGGGATACCGGGTGGCAGCAACACCTCCTTGACCGCGACCGGCCGGCCGAGCACCTCGTCGTGGGCCGACCACACCGTGCCCATCGTGCCCCGGCCCAACACGGCGCTGAGCCGGTAGCGCCCCGCCACCAGGCGGGGTGAGGGGTTGGTCACCGCCACATGATGCCCTGCGTTGTGGTTGGCGCTGGTGTGTGCCATACAGACCTGATGGCCGACAAGACTTCGGAATCGGGCTTTGCGATCAAGCCGGTGTACCAGGCCGACGACATCGCGGACGGCCTGTCGGACCGGCTTGGTCAGCCGGGGGAGTTTCCCTTCACCCGCGGGGTGTATCCCACCATGTACACCCAGCGTCCCTGGACGATGCGCCAGTACGCCGGATTCGGTACCGCCGCTGAATCCAACGCCCGCTATCACCAACTGCTGCAGGCTGGGCAGGCCGGTTTGTCGGTGGCCTTCGATTTGCCGACGCAGATGGGTTACGACTCCGACGAGGCCATCGCGCACGGCGAGGTCGGCAAGGTCGGGGTTGCCATCGACTCGATCGAGGACATGCGAAGGCTGTTCGACGGTATCCCGTTGGATGAAGTGTCCACCTCGATGACCATCAATGCCCCCGCGAGCCTGCTGCTGCTGCTTTACCAGCTGGTGGGCGAGGAGAACGCAGTGCCGGGTTCGAAGCTGACCGGGACGGTCCAGAACGACGTGCTCAAGGAGTACATCGCCCGGGGCACCTACATTTATCCACCGGCGCAATCCCTGCGCCTCACCTCGGACATCTTCGCCTACTGCAAGGCCGAGATCCCGCGCTGGAACACCATCTCCATCTCCGGCTACCACATGGCTGAGGCGGGCGCGAATCCCGCGCAGGAGATCGGTTTCACACTCGCCAACGGTGTGCAGTACGTGCAGGCCGCGCTGGATGCCGGGATGGCCGTCGACGAGTTCGCCCCGCGGTTGTCGTTTTTCTTCGTCTCCCGCACCACGCTGCTGGAGGAGGTCGCCAAGTTCCGCGCCGCCCGGCGGATCTGGGCCCGGCTGATGAAAGAGCGCTTCGGCGCGCGCAACCCCAAGTCGCTGATGCTGCGGTTTCACACCCAGACCGCCGGGGTGCAGCTCACCGCCCAGCAGCCTGAGGTCAATCTGATCCGGGTCACCACGCAGGCGATCGCCGCGATCTTCGGCGGTACCCAGTCGTTACACACCAATGCCTATGACGAGGCGATCGCATTGCCCACCGAGAAGGCCGCCCGGCTGGCGCTGCGAACCCAGCAGGTGCTGGCCTTGGAGACCGACCTGGCGTCCACAGTGGATCCCTTTGCCGGCTCCTATGCTGTCGAGGCGATGACCGACGAAGTCGAGGCCGCCGCCGTGGCCTTGATCGATCAGGTGGACGAGCTGGGTGGTGCGGTACGCGCCATCGAGGCGGGCTTCCAGAAGTCGGAAATCGAGCAGACCGCGTACCGCACTGCGAGGGAGATCGACTCCGGCGACCGGGTCGTGGTCGGGATCAATCGCTACCGGCTCGACACCGAGGATCGCTACCAGCCGTTGCGGGTGGATCCGATGATCGAGGACAGTGCCCGGGCCCGGCTCGCCGCGCTACGGTCGTCGCGATCATCCGCGCAGGTCGAGCGCGCACTGGGCAGGCTGTGCAAGGCTGCGGCGGGCAGCGACAACGTGCTGTACCCGATGAAGCAGGCACTGGCCGCTCGCGCCACTGTGGGCGAGGTGTGCCACGCACTGCGCGACGTGTGGGGTGTCCACGTACCGCCAGAAAGCTTCTGATCTCCGTCGGGCAGAATTACGGGATGAGTACAGCGGCAGCCACCCTCACTCCCCGTGTCGTTCCGGCGAACACATCGGCGCTGTACTATTTGCGAACGCCTGACGCGGAGTCCCGGCAACAGCTGGAGATCCGGGTACGGGCCTATTCCGAGGCGGAGGCGTTCGCCATCGGGTGCGCCCACGAGGTGACCCGGGTTAGCCCCGTCTACACCGACTTCGTGCGAGTGATCGGCGGAGTGTCCCGGCGCTGCGTGGTACCGGTGATCACCGCCAGAGGTGCCGTGTGACTGCGCTGGAATCCGCTTTGCTGCACCCAGCCGGGGTGTCGCCGCCGCCGGCGCCGGACGCCGCAGTCGGTCGGGGTCCGTCCTGGTTGGACGGTTGGCTGGCGAGCCACGGCGCCGATCTGGTCGCCTGGCGCAGGCACATCCATGCGCACCCGGAACTCGCCTTCCACGAGCAGGACACCACGGCACTGATAACCGAGCAGCTCGCCAGCGCGGGCCTGCGGTACACCCTGCTGCCCGGGGGTACCGGCCTGATTTGTGACATCGGTACCGGATCGCGGTGCGTGGCGCTGCGCGCCGACCTCGACGCGCTGCCCCTGTCGGAGAGCACTGGCCTGCCGTTCGCGTCCGCGGTGGACGGTGTCATGCACGCTTGCGGGCACGACGCGCATACCGCGATCCTGATCGGCGCAGCGCTCGCCCTGGTGTCTGCCCCGGCGCTGCCCGGCCGGATCCGGGTGATCTTCCAGCCGGCCGAGGAGGTGATGCCCGGCGGTGCGCTGGACGTGCTCGCTGCAGACGGTCTGTCCGGTGTGGAGCGGATCTTCGCACTGCACTGCGATCCACGGTTGCCGGTCGGCCGGTTCGGAACTCGCGTCGGGCCGATCACCTCGGCGGGCGACATGCTCGAGTTGCGGCTGTCATCGCCCGGTGGGCACACGTCGCGGCCGCACCTCACCGCCGATCTGGTGCACGCACTTGGTGCGGTGATCACCGGCCTGCCTGCGCTGCTGTCCCGACGGGTCGACCCGCGTTCGGGCACAGTGCTGGTCTGGGGCGCGGTGCAGGCCGGCCAGGCCGCGAACACGGTGCCGCGTGAGGGGTTGCTTCGTGGCACCCTGCGCACTGGAGATCGCGAGATCTGGGCCGATCTGGAGCCGTTGGTACGCGATCTCGTCACCGCTCTCCTTGTACCCACCGGGGTCGGGTTCGACCTGCGACATGTCCGAGGTGTTCCACCTGTGGTCAACGAGCCGGTCAGCACCAGGCTGCTGCGCGACGGTGTCGCCGCAGCCCTCGGCGCGGACGCTCTGAGCGGAACCAAGCAGTCCTCCGGTGGTGAGGACTTCGGCTGGTATCTTGAGCATGTACCCGGGTCAATGGGCCGCCTCGGCGTCTGGTCCGGCGAGGGCCCGCAGCAGGAGCTGCACCACTCCCACTTCGACCTCGACGAGCGCGCGCTGCCGCTCGGCGTGCGGATCATGGTGCACACCGCACTGGCCGCCCTCGCCTAACCCTCCTCCCGGCGTGTCCTGCTCTCACGCCCGGTGTGTCGTGCTCTGGTGCCCGGTGTGTCGCGCCTTGGTGCTCGGTGTGTCGCAGTCTCAGGCCCGGCTGTTGTCCACACCGGAGCGGTAATCCACAGGTGCGCGCTTCAACGCTCGCGATGGGGGATCCGTCGGGCGAGGCTCACGCCGTGCTGACCCTTCCGGAAAACCTTCGTGGCCCACGGACACACGCCCAGCTACGCGCCGCTCTTGGTCGCCGAACCCTGGACAGGATGCGGGCTGACGGCCAAGTCCGGCAGCTCTGGGGCGTGCTGCTCCCTCGGGAGCTGCTGCTCGATCCCGACACCCGGGCAGCCGCGGCTTTGCTCGCGGCCGGACCTGCGGCTGCGCTGACCGGTCTGACGGCGGCCTGGTTACAGGGCTGCCCGGCGGCGGCAACGCCGATCGTGCATGTGGCGGTGCCGTACTCGCGCTCATTGCGAACCCAGCAGGGCCTGGTCGTCCATCAGGGTCGAAGACTGCTGAATGAGGTGATCGACGTGCGAGGTCTACGGGCAGTGATACTCGAGGTAGCAATCGCTGAGCTGCTGAGCACCGATGTAGCCAGGCGCGCTCTCGCCGTCGCAGACCAGGCAGCCGCGCTGTTCCCCGAGCGGGAACGGGCGGCATTTCGCGGCCGGATCGCTGATCGACTGGCCACCCGGCCCGACCGTCGGGGTACCGCGCGGGCCGGCGGATTGCTTCCCTTAGTGACAGGTCGGCCCGACTCGGCGCCGGAGAGCTGGCTCAAGCTGCTGGTGGTGGAGGCGGGATTCCCGCCGCCGACGGAACAGTTCGAGGTGATCGACGCGCTGTCCTGCGTCCGGTATGTCCTTGACCTGTGCTGGCCGGAGTTGCGCATCGCGCTGGAGTACGACGGCTACGAGGCTCACGAGTATCGGCTGGACCGGGACGCCGAGCGCGACCTCGATCTGCAGCGCCGGGGATGGACCACCATCCGCGCCACCGCGGAGGACCTCCGTGAGCCGAGCGCGCTGCTCGCGAAACTCGACGACGCTTTTCGTGTCAGGGGAGCCGCCTACCTCAGGGCACCCCTCGCGGAACAGCAGCCACGGAGACGCCGTGCCTGAGCGCCGGACACACCGTGCACCACAGCGCGACACACCGTGCAGGAGCGCCGGACACGCCGGAGAGGTTAGGGGCCGATGCCGGCGCAGGGGCGGCTGCGCAGTTCAGCGACGTAGTCCTCCGGGGCACCGGCTGCTTCGGCGGCATCAGCGATGACTCCGAGGTAGCGCGCCGAGGGCACGCCGCCTTCGTAGGCATCCAGCACGTAGAGCCAGGCCAGTACCGAGCCGTCCAAGGTGTGTACGCGCAATCGCAGCTTTTTGTGCAGCCCGAAGTCGCCACCCTCCCAGCGGTCGAGCAGCTTCTCATCCTCCGTGGTGACGTCGTAGACCACGACGAACACCTGAGAAAACGGATCTTCGACGACGGTAGCCAGTGCCCCCTCCCAGCCGAGATCCTCGCCTCCGAAGGTCAGCCGCCACCCGATCAGCCACCCGGTCACCGCCATCGGCGAGTGCGGCGCGCGCTGCATCATCTGTGCGGGGTCCATGTTGGACCCGTAGGCGGCGTAGAGCGGCACGCGCGACAGCGTAGCCGCCAGCCGTGACATCGCAGCGCTCCCGCCACGCTATCCCTTACGCACTGCTCACAGACGGCCACGAAGCGTGCTGCACGCAGGCAACCGTCGGCCACCCCATGCGTCTTATCGGGTACAGCAAGCCTGAGGAGGTTGCGATGCGGATCGTCGCCTGCGGGCTGATCGCGGGTGCGGCCATGCTAGGTGCTGCCCCGGCGGCCATCGCCGACGAGTCGGCCCACGATAAGGCGCGCACCAGTTCGGACAGCCAGGCGGCGCCGGAGGCCGAGGTGAGCATGCTCGCGGTATCGCTCACTGTTGGCGGTGCGGTCGCCACGGCCGGGTCCGGCGCAGCGCTGGCGTTAGGCCGCCGCCGCAAGGTCAGTCAACCCAGTTGAAGGTCCGGCTGACCGCTTTGCGCCACTGCGTGTAGAGCTCTTCACGTCGCTGCGGTTCCATCGCCGGGTTCCATTGCCGGTCGGCCGCCCAGTTAGCGCGGATTTCCGCCTCGCCGGACCAGAACCCCACCGCGAGGCCAGCGGCATAGGCGGCGCCCAGTGCGGTGGTCTCGCTGATTACCGGCCGGATCACCGGTACTGCCAGGATGTCGGCCTGGAACTGCATCAGTAGCTCATTGACCACCATCCCGCCGTCCACCTTCAAGGACGTCAGCGTCACCCCGGAGTCGGCATTCATCGCATCGAGCACCTCGCGAGACTGAAACGCCGTGGCCTCCAGCGCCGCCCTGGCCAGGTGCCCGCGGGTGACGTAGCGGGTCAGGCCGACGATGGCGCCGCGGGCGTCAGGGCGCCAGTGCGGGGCGAACAGTCCAGAGAATGCGGGCACAAAATAGGCCCCGCCGTTGTCCTCGACGGTGGCCGCAGCGTCCTCGATCTCCGCCGCGGAGGAGATCATGCCCAGGTTGTCTCGTAACCACTGCACCAGCGACCCGGTGACGGCGACCGAGCCCTCCAACGCGTACACCGGGTACTGTGATCCGATCTTGTAGCAGACCGTGGTCAGCAGACCGTTACGGCTCATCACCTTCTCGGTGCCGGTGTTGAGCAGCATGAAGTTGCCGGTGCCATAGGTGTTCTTGGCGTCCCCCACGGACAGGCAGGCCTGCCCGAACATGGCCGCCTGCTGATCACCGAGGATGCCGGCGACGGGCACTCCGGCCAGCGCGCCGCGCTCCCGGACCTTGCCGTACACCTCGGAGCAGGAGCGGATCTGCGGCAGCATCGATACCGGGATGCCCATCTCCTCGGCGATGCCCTCGTCCCAGGACAGGGTGTCCAGATCCATCAGCAACGTCCGGGAGGCGTTGGTGACATCGGTCACGTGTAGCCCACCCGACGAGCCACCGGTCATGTTCCACAGCAACCAGGTGTCCATAGTGCCGAAGCACAGCTCGCCGCTGTTCGCCCGCTGCCGGGCACCATCCACCTGGTCCAGAATCCAGCGAATCTTGGGGCCGGAGAAGTAAGTGGACAGTGGCAACCCGGTGCGGTGCTGGTAGCGGCCGGCGCCAGTAGATCCACCGAGTTCGGCGCACAACCGGTCGGTGCGGGTGTCCTGCCACACGATCGCGTTGTATACCGGTTTGCCGCTGAGCCGGTCCCAGACCACGGCAGTCTCCCGCTGGTTGGTAATGCCCACTGCGGCGATGTCGCCGGGCGTCAGGTCCGCCTTGGCCAGGGCTCCAGCCGCAACCTCCCGCGTCTTGGCCCACACCTCGAGCGCGTCGTGCTCCACCCAGCCGGCCCGGGGCAGATGTTGCTGATGCTCACGCTGGTCCACCGCGACGACCCGGGCATCGTGGTCGAAGACCATGCAGCGGGTGGAGGTGGTGCCCTGGTCGATCGCTGCGACATACTGGCTCATCGTTTTATGCGACCGGCGCGATGCAGTGGGTGGGTGCCGAGCGTGGCGCAGTCATCGTCGTCGACCGGCAGGTGGCGGCTGTGCTGGCTGGACCTCGCCCGGCCGGCAGCCCGAGGAACGAGCCTCATAGCGACCAGCATGCCAGGTTGGGCGAGCGCGGAATGGCCACAATATGAGGTCATTCATGGCTGCCGCCACGAACCTTAACCGGCTCGCAGCGTAGACGATGATGTTGTCCAGATAGCGGCGTTGGGTGTCGTCGAAGTCCGCGCCACAAGTGATCAGCCGCGGGAGCGTCGCCGTAGCCCGCTTCGGTGGGGAAGGCATTCTTGCCGTGGCGCTCGACGCGTTGGGCGGCGAACACGGCAGTGCTGCCGTCGACGTGGTGCCGTCCGGTGGAGGCAACACGCCGTTGTCATCTACATGCAACGGGCTAATCGGGGCGTCGACGCCCCGATTGCGGCGGCAAGGCGCACTGGATCTGGGCAGCGGCGGTAGCGTGCATCGGGCAGGCGGCACGACGGCAGGGGGCAAGTCGGGACGCGGAGGGGTCGGGAGACACAGTGCAGGAGGTCGAGCACCAGCGCCAGCAGTCCATCGATGCGTGCACGCCTGGGCTGCTTGGTCCTGCGCAGCGAGCGGCGAACTGGCAGCGGCTGGCAGCCGAGCAGTTCGATGTCGTGGTCATCGGTGGCGGTGTGGTCGGCTCCGGCGCGGCGTTGGATGCCGCCACCCGGGGTCTCAAGGTGGCGTTGGTAGAAGCCCGGGACCTCGCCTCGGGCACGTCAAGCCGGTCCTCGAAGCTATTCCACGGCGGCCTGCGTTACCTCGAGCAGCTGGAATTCGGCCTGGTCCGCGAGGCCCTACGCGAGCGGGAGCTGATGCTCACCCGGCTGGCGCCGCACTTGGTGAGACCGGTGAGCTTCCTGTACCCGCTGGCCCACCGGATTTGGGAGCGGCCCTACGTCGCCGCTGGGCTGGCGCTTTACCAGACGCTGGGTGGAGCACGATCAGTGCCGGGTCAGCGCCACCTGACCCGGGCGGCGGCGCTGCGGATGGCGCCGGCGCTGCGGCGCGACAGCCTCATCGGTGGGGTGCACTACTACGACGCGATCACCGACGATGCCCGGCACACCATGACGGTGGCCCGCACGGCGGCTCACTACGGCGCTGTGGTGCGCAGCTCGACCCAGGTCGTCGGCTTCCTGCGGGAAGCAGACCGGATCTGCGGAGTCCGCGTGCGGGACTGCGAGACCGGCGAGGAGACGCACGTCGAAGCGCGCGCGGTGCTCAACTGCACGGGCGTGTGGACCGACGAGATCCAGCGGTTGTCCGGTGGGCGGGGTCGGTTCCGCGTACACCCTTCCAAGGGAGTGCACATGGTGGTCCCGAGGGACCGCATCGTGTCCGACAGCGGGCTGATCCTGCGCACCGCAACGTCGGTGTTGTTCGTCATTCCGTGGCGCAATCACTGGGTCATCGGCACCACCGACACCCGCTGGAACCTCGACCTCGCGCACCCCGCAGCCACGCGCGCGGACATCGACTACTTGCTGGACACCGTCAACACGGTGCTGGCCACGCCGCTGAACGGCGACGATATCGAGGGCGTCTACGCCGGCCTGCGGCCGCTGCTGGCGGGCGAGCGCGAGGAGACCTCGCGGTTGTCCCGGGAGCACGCGGTGGCCCGGGTGGCACCTGGTCTGGTCGCCATCGCGGGCGGCAAGTACACCACCTACCGGGTGATGGCTGCCGACGCGGTGAACGCGGCCGTGCCCGATCTGCCCGGCCGGGTCGCTCCCTCGATCACGGACAAGGTGCCGCTGCTCGGCGCGGATGGTTACCACGCCCTGGTCAACCAGGCTGAGACGCTGGCCGCCCGGCACGGGCTGCACCCCTACCGGTTGCGGCACCTGCTGGACCGTTATGGCTCAGCGGTGCACCAAGTGCTGGCGCTGGCCGCGGACCGTCGCGACCTGCTGGCACCGGTTCGGGAGGCCCCTGACTACCTCAGGGTCGAGGTGGTGCACGCCGCCAGCCATGAGGGGGCCCTGCACCTGGAGGACGTGCTGACCCGGCGCACTCGGATCTCGATCGAGTACCCGCACCGGGGTGCGGCGTGCGCTGCTGACGTCGCCGACCTGATGGGTGAGGTGTTGGGCTGGACGGCGGCTGCGCGCCGCCGGGAGGTGGAGATCTACCTGGCACGGGTGGCCGCCGAGCGTGACTCGCAGTGCCAGCTCAACGACTCGACCGCCGACGCCCGCCGCGCCGCCGCCCCCGAGGCCCGCCCGCGCCTTCTGGAGCCGGTCAGCTGAGGAAAAAGCTGCGCCAGCGAGTTGTCCCCCCGCAAGACGGGAATCCGGTGAAGCGGGCTGAGGTCGGCTGGGTCTGGCGCTGGGAGCTGCCCGACTGGCTGGCCGCGGTTTTTCTGGTCGCCGGGATAGGCGTCGTGCTGGGCGGATTGTTGCCGCGCGCTGAGGCTGGCGAGATAGTCCGCCGGGTCTTGCCGCTGCTGATCTTTCTCGGCTCGGTGTTCGTGCTGGCTGAACTCGCCGCCAAGGCCGAAGTGTTCGATGTGGTTGCTTCCCGGCTGGCGAGAATGGCTCGGGGTAATTACCCCGTATTGTTCGGATTGTGCGTCGTTTTCGCCTCAGCTACGACCATTTTCTTGAACCTGGACACTACTGCTGTTTTGCTCACTCCGGTCATGCTCGCCATCGCAGCCAAAGCGACTATCCCGGATATGCCGTTGGCGATGCTGACGGTGTGGCTGGCCAACACGGCCAGCCTGCTGCTGCCAGTATCGAACCTCACCAACCTGCTGGCCTACGATCGGATGAACCTCACTCCGACCGAATTCGCGATCCGGATGGTGGCGCCCCAGGCCGCCGCGATCGTCGCGACTGCGGCCTGCCTCTGGCTGTTCTACTGGCGGCGGAGCCGTCGCGGTAGTGAGCGGTACACCACACCGGCACTGCACCTGGCGCGGGATCGCACCCTTTTTGGTGTCGCCGCTGCGGCCTGCACGGCGTTCGTCGTGCTGGCGCTGGCCGGCGTCCCACTGGTGATCTCGTCGCTGGTCTGCGGCGGGGTACTCGCCGCGGCATTCGTCGTCCGGGATCGCAGCGCCTTCGCGTGGCGGATCCCGCTGCGGCTGCTGGCGTTCGTCACGGGACTGTTGCTGGTTGTCCAGACGGTCGACCGGTATGGGTTGGGTCGCTTGCTGAGCAGTGTGATCGGCACCGACACGGGGGTTGAGGGTGTTGTGCGGGCGGCCGCGCTGGGTGCGGTCCTGTCCAATGCGATCAACAACCTACCGGCTTATGTCGCGGGCGAAGCCGTCGTGGTGAACAGCGATCAGCTGCTCGGCCTGTTGATCGCTACCAATGTGAGCTCGCTGGTCACCCCATGGGCGTCGTTGGCGATCATCATCTGGTACGAGCGCTGCCGGGCCGCGGGTGTCCGGATCGCCTGGGGCAGGTTCGTCTCGACCGGCGCCGTCACCGCCGTCATCACCCTGGTCGCAGCGGAAGGGGTGTTGCTGCTCAGCGGCGGGTAGTCACCAAACGCCGTGCCCACCGTGCACCGGGTCCGGACACACCGTGCACGAGCGCCGGACACGCCGGGGTTAGGGCGTGATCTGGCAGAGTACGGCGCCGGGGGTGATCGAGGTGCCGGCTTGCGCCGTGAGCCCGTTGATGGTGCCGGCCTGGTGCGCGGTGACCGAGGTCTCCATCTTCATCGCCTCGAGCACCACGATGAGATCACCGGCGTCGACCGCGTCTCCCTCGGACACCGCAACCTTGACCACGGTGCCCTGCATGGGGGCGATGACCGCATTGCCCGATACCGCAGCCGCCCGGCCACTGCCGCGCTTACGGGGCTTGGCCCTGCCGGTATCACCGCCTCGAGGGGCCAGATCGCCCGGCAGCGTGACCTCCAGCCGCCGGCCGCCGACCTCCACGACCATGGTCTGCCGCGGCGCTGGTACGGGCACTTCTTCGGTGGCACCGTAGGGCTGGAGTCGGGCAGAGAACTCGGTTTCGATCCACCGGGTGTGCACGGTGAAATGCTCGCCGTCGGTGGCGGCGAAAGCGGGATCATCCACCACCGCACGATGGAACGGGAGGACGGTGGGCAGGCCCTCGACGACGAACTCGGCCAGCGCCCGCCGGGACCTCTCCAGCGCCTGCTCCCGATCCGCGCCGACGACGATGAGCTTGGCCAGCATCGAGTCGAACTGACCGCCGATCACGCTGCCGGCACGCACCCCGGCGTCCAGCCGCACGCCCGGGCCCGACGGTGGCTCGAACACAGTCACGATGCCGAGGGAGGGCAGGAACCCCAGGCCCGGGTCCTCGCCGTTGATCCGGAACTCGATCGCGTGGCCGCGCGGCTGCGGATCGGAGGTGATGGTCAACTTCTCGCCGGCTGCGATCCGGAACTGCTCGCGCACCAGGTCGAACCCGGTGGTCTCCTCCGACACCGGATGCTCCACCTGCAGCCGGGTGTTCACCTCGAGAAAGGAGATCGTGCCATCGAGGCCGACCAGGAACTCGACGGTACCCGCGCCCGTGTAACCCGCCTCGGCGCAGATCGCCCGGGCCGCCTCATGAATGGTGCGGCGCTGCTCGTCGGACAGGAAAGGGGCCGGGGCCTCCTCGACCAGCTTCTGGTGCCGGCGCTGCAGTGAACAATCCCGGGTGCCGACGACGATGATGGTGCCGTGCTGGTCGGCCAGCACCTGCGCCTCGACATGCCGAGGCTTGTCCAGGTAGCGCTCCACGAAGCATTCGCCGCGACCGAAGGCCGACATGGCTTCGCGCACCGCGGATTCGAGCAGCTCAGGGATCTCCTCGAGGGTGTGAGCGACCTTCAGACCGCGGCCACCGCCACCGAAGGCGGCCTTGATCGCCACTGGCAGGCCGTGCTCCAGCGCGAAGGCCACCACCTCGTCAGCCCCGGACACCGGATCCTTGGTACCCGTTACCAGCGGCGCGCCGGCCTTGGCGGCGAGCTGGCGGGCGGTGACCTTGTCGCCCAGGTCACGGATCGCCTGCGGCGACGGTCCGACCCAGGTCAATCCGGCGTCGATCACCGCCTGGGCGAAGTCTGCGTGCTCGGCGAGAAAGCCGTAGCCGGGGTGTACCGCGTCCGCACCGGCGCGGACTGCGACGGCGAGCAACTTGGCTTGGTCGAGGTAGCTGTCTGCGGGGGTGGCACCGCCCAGTGCGAACGCCTCGTCGGCCAGCCGCACGAACGGCGCGTCGCGGTCGTCGTCGGCATAGACCGCAACGCTGTTCAGCCCGGCATCCCGGCAGGCCCGGATCACCCGGACGGCGATCTCACCGCGGTTGGCGATGAGCACCTTGTGCAGGGCTGCCGGGTCAGACTGGGCTACCGGGTCAGACTGGGCTGCCGGGTCAGACTGGGCTGCCGGGTCCGACTGGGGCACCGTGCCTCCGCGGTGGTGAGGTCGTATTCGCCGCAGTCTAGGGCCGATGCGGTGGTCAGCCCTGCGCAACGGTGGGGCCGGATATGAACGTCAGTTCCTCGGGCAGGTATCGCAGCCCGAGCCCGTCCGGGCCCACGTCATAAAGGTCGTGCAGGTGGCCGAGTTCGCCGGTGGGCAGGAGCACCCGGTCGTCGCGGTTCGGATCGGCGCGAACCCAGGTGTCGAAGGCGGCCAGGTCAGGGTGTCCGGCCTGGAAGTACTTCACCAGGCGGCGGTACAGCTTCGGAAACATGATCAAGGTGGACAGATCGGCCAGGCCATTCGGCTGTGCCCGGGCCGTGGTGGTGACGTGCTCGTGTGGCCAGAGGCCGTCACCGGCCTGGCGGGCGGCCGTGACCAGTTGGCGCATCCGGTGGATGAGGTCTATCGGCATGGTGGAGTAGAGCTCGGCGTAGGCCAGGCCACCACGGACGAGCTCGGCGTTCACGCTCGCCTCCAGCGCGGCGAGGTCGACGAATATCGAGTCACCGTCGGTGGCGTCCGGGGTGGGCTGGCCGGGAAACACCAGGGCGAGCACCCGGCCGTTGCCTTCGATGCCGTTGGCCAGCAGATAACCCGGTCTGGGGTGGTGCTCCGCACTTTGGATCTTGTTCGGCCGGTCCGGCCAGAAGACCACATCGCCGAATCCCATGAGCTGCAGCATCCGGTTTCGGGCGCTCTGGGCGTAGTGCAGGTCCTGGTGCTGATTCTCGAAGTGGGTCTCGAGGGTGTCGATGCCTTCGAACCGGGTGCCATACGTGCCGAGGTGGCGGCGGTCTGGCCCGATGTTGTCGAAGCGCGGCAGGCTACGCACCAGGTCGTCGTTGTCCGGTAGGAAATTGATCGTGTCGCCGTCGGGCTCGGGCCCGTTGCGGGGAAGATCTGGGTAGCGGATGTAGTACTCACCGCGAATCAGGGTGTAGCGAGGTGCCGGCATCAAGAATCCTTCCGGGTGCGTCGCGATGATCGCTACGCAGTCTGGCGTATGGTCCGCTTGATCCGGGCCAGCATCGCGGCCACGCCGCGTAGCCGCAGCGGGCTGACCGCCTCGGCCAGGCCGAAATGCAGGTAGAAGTCATCCGGCGTACCCAGCACGGTGGGCACCGGCTCGCCGTTCAGCCCGGTATGCAGGATCGCCGCGAGCCCGCGGGTCGTGGGCGCCTCGGGCGGTGCGTCGAAGTACAGGTGCACCCGCTGGTCGTCACCCACCTTGACGGACAACAACAGCGGGGACTGGCATTCAGGCACCCGCTGCATCGAGTCGCGCGTCACGTGCGGCGGCAACTCAGGCAGCTCACAGGACAGCTCCAGCAGCAGCTGCAACCGCTCGGTGGGGCTGACGTCCTCGAACTCTTCGGCCAGCTCGGCCAGCCGCGGCGGCAGGGTGGCTGGCGTGTTCATCGCGGCGTCCTCTTCTCGTCGGATACCTACCGTCGGCGACCGTGTTGCGCCGATCAAGACCACAGTGAGATCACCGGCACCCCGACCTCGGCAAGCAGCCGCCGGGTCAGCGGCAGGCTGATGCCGATGACGCTGGACGGGTCACCGTCAATCCCGTCGACGAACCAGCCGCCGCGCCCGTCGAGGGTGAAAGCACCGGCCACCTGCAGCGGTTCGCCAGTACCAACGTAGGCCGAGATCTCCTCGACCGACAGGGTGCCGAAGCGGACCAGCGTGGTTTGGGCGTCGCTGGCGGTGGCGGTGACAACGCCCTGGTTGAGCCGCACCACGGCGTGCCCGGTGAGCAGCTCGCCGGTGCCATTCGCCATCGCCTGCCAGCGCCGCAGTGCGACGTCGGCACACCCGGGCTTACCGACCAGCTCGCCGCCGATGTGCAGCATCGAGTCGCACCCCACAACCACCGTGTCGTGGTGCTCGGCGCCGATGTCTGCAGCCACCGCGTCGGCCTTTGCCTGAGCCAACGCGGTGACCAACTGAGCCGGCGTTGCACCGGGCAGCCTCCTTGCCAGCGCATCCTCGTCCACCGCGGACACCCGCACCACCGGATCGATTCCGGCGGCGCGCAGCACGGCGAGTCGAGCCGGAGATGCCGACGCGAGCACCAGACGCACGGTGACGCACTGTACGGAGATGGCACGTACCGCTGAGGGGACGGGTGAATCTCAGTGCGGCGGCGCCGAAGCGCGCCAAGCTCCGGGACCGGGCTGTAGGGGGGTGCGCAGCCGGTGCTCTGGATCGGTCCAGGCCGAGTGCGGCTTCGGCGGTTCAGGACCGGCAGCACTGGCCAACCCAGCGAGCACCGCAACCAGCGCGGCGAGCTCCTCGTCCGACGGCTCACCCCGCACGATGTGGATAACTCGTGAGTGGCATTGAGTGCCAGAACACTGTTTCCCACTCACAAGGGGATGTTCCCGTGCTTCTTGGGGGGGAGGGTCTGGCGCTTGTCTTTGAGCATCCGTAGTGCCCGGGCCCCTTAGTAAGGGGTGTGGGAGGCCGGGATCACCGAGTCGACGTAGCCCCGGTCGGCCGCGACGTAGGGGTTGAGCAGGGTATCCTCGTACTCTTGTTGCCGCCGGGCCCGCAGCGCCTCGACGTCAGCGCTGCCCTCGGCAGCGGCTTGGGCGAGTTCCTTGCGATACACGATGTTCGCCGCACCGGAAGCGCCCATCACGGCGATCTGTGCCGACGGCCAGGCCAGGTTGATGTCCGCGCCGAGGTGCTTGGAGCCCATCACGTCATAGGCGCCGCCGTAGGCCTTGCGCGTGATCACCGTCACCTTCGGCACGGTCGCCTCGGCGTAGGCGTAGATCAGTTTGGCACCGCGCCGGATGATGCCGTTCCACTCCTGGGCAGTGCCGGGCAGGAAGCCGGGCACATCGACGAAGGTGAGCACCGGCACGTTGAACGCATCGCAGGTCCGCACGAACCGGGCGGCCTTCTCGGCAGCGTCGATGTCCAAGCAGCCCGCCAGCTGGGTGGGCTGGTTGGACACGATCCCGACGCTACGACCCTCCACGCGGCCGAAGCCGACCACGATGTTCGGCGCGAACAGCTCGTGCACCTCCAGGAACTCGCCGTCGTCGACGACCCGGGTGATCACCTCATGCATGTCGTAGGGCGCTTTCGCCGAGTCCGGGATCAACGTGTCCAGCTCGGAGTCGGAGTCGGTGATGGTGTCGGCCACCGGGCCGTGGCTGAGGTCCGCAGCATCGAACACCGGCGGCTCGGAAAGGTTGTTCGACGGCAGGAACGACAGCAGTTCCTTGACGTAGGACAGCGCATCTTCCTCGTCGGCGCCCAGATAGTGCGCGTTGCCTGACTTGGTGTTGTGTGTCCGCCCACCGCCGAGCTCCTCGAAACCGACCTCCTCGCCGGTCACCGTTTTGATCACGTCCGGGCCGGTGATGAACATGTTGGACGTCCGGTCGACCATCACCGTGAAGTCGGTCAGCGCCGGGGAGTAGACGTGCCCGCCCGCGCATGGACCCATGATCAGCGAGATCTGCGGGATCACCCCGGAGGCGTGCGTGTTGCGTAAGAAGATCTCGCCGTAGAGGCCCAGCGAGACCACTCCCTCCTGGATTCGGGCGCCGCCGCCCTCGTTGATCCCGACGATCGGGCAGCCGGTCCGCATCGCCAGGTCCATCACTTTGACGATCTTCTCGCCGTACACCTCACCGAGGCTGCCACCGAAGATGGTGGCGTCCTGGCTGAACACACAGACCGGACGGCCGTCGACGGTGCCGTAGCCGCTGACCACACCGTCGCCGTAAGGCCGGTTGGTGTCCTGGCCGAAGTTGGTGCATCGGTGCCGAGCCAGCTCGTCGAGCTCGATGAACGATCCGAAGTCCAGCAACAGGTCGATCCGTTCCCGGGCGGTCTTGCGTCCCCTGGCGTGCTGGCGCGCTACGGCTCGGGCCGATCCGGCGTGCACCGCCTCGTCGTCACGGCGCAGCAGGTCGGCCAGCTTGCCCGCGGTGGTGTGCATGTCCGGGTGGTCGCTCGAGATTTGGCCGACCGGTTCGGTGGCGCTGCTCATGGCTGCCGACCCTAGAGGTAGCGTCGGTGATCGTGTGGTCCGATCTTGACCGACCCCCGCTGCGTGAGGCCGCGTTGCGCCGGGCCCTGGTGGCCCCAGCCGGGCCCTATAAGACGCTGAACGTAGTCGCCACAGTGACGTCGACCAATTCCGCGCTGGCCGCCGCGGCCCGGCAAGGCGCGCGCGATCGCACCGTGCTGGTCGCCGAGCACCAGACCGCAGGCCGAGGACGGGCCGGGCGCAGTTGGGTCGCCCCCGCCCGGTCCGGGCTGGCGCTATCGGTACTGCTGCGGCCCGCCGAGGTGCCGCAGGCCCGCTGGGCCTGGCTACCGTTGCTGGTGGGAGTGGCACTGTGCCGGACCGTCAGCACCCTGGGCGAGCTGCCCGCGGCGCTAAAATGGCCGAACGATCTGCTGCTGGGCGCGCAGCGACGCAAGGCGGCCGGGATCCTCGCCGAAGCGGTCCCGGGTCCCGCTGTGGTAGTGGGCGTCGGGCTCAACGTGACGCTGCGACCCGACGAGCTGCCGTCGAATGAGGCGACCTCATTGGTCATCGAGCGGGCCGCCTGCACCGATCGCGACCCGCTGCTACGAGGCCTGCTGCGTGCCCTGGACAGCGAGGTGCAGCGGTGGTGCGAGCACCAGGGTGATCCGGTCGCCACCGGTCTGCGGGATGCCTACCGGCAGTGCTGCGCGACGCTGGGGCAGCCGGTCCAAGTGGAGTTACCGGGTCAGCCCGTGCTGACCGGTACTGCGGTGGACGTGGATACCGAGGGCCGGTTGGTAGTGCTGGCGGGGGGTGGGCGGCGGGCGTTGTCGGCCGGTGACGTGACACATGTGCGGGCGGCCCGGCCGGCCTAGTGGCTGATCAGCACAGCAGGGCGGACAGGCTTGGATCGTCATCGCCGGCGGCGCCGTTGCCAGTGCTCGGGGCCGAACCGTTCACGGGTGTACTGACGCGGCCGGCAAGCGTGCTGTGCGCCCGCTGCAAGCAGGACATTAATTCTGCGGACAACCGGGCCGGATCCACCCCCCGGGCGCGGTCGGTGAGGATCAATTCGGTGGGCAGACCATGGGCGTCCACACTGACCCGAACGGTGCCGTCAGCCGAGGCCTCGGTCGCGACGAGCTGGGACACCCGGTGTTGCGGACTGCGATAGACGTGGACCTTTGGCGGTAGCTGTTCGGCCCGCCCGTTGCGCCGATGCGGCTGGCTGAGGTCCATCGCAGCAAGATTGGACAGGGGATCGGGCATCATGGCTTTCCTCTCCACGTGCTGGAAGTCCCCGGGATCCTAGGCAGGCCGCTGCGGCCCCGGCATCGGTACCCGCTGCAGCGGTACCGTGACCGCGCCGGTAGTCGGCGCCGCTGACGAGGAGCAGTGCGGAGAGGAGGAGCCGTGTCCTACCCGGAGGACCTGCTCATGGACGACGAGCGGATCGTGCTCCACAAGCACCCGCACTGGAAGATGCTGGTGTTACCGGTGGTGGTGTTCCTGCTCATCGTCGCCCTGGGTGGCTTTTTCGCCGCGGTGATCGACGGGTCGTCCTGGGAACGCAATGGGTGGATTGCGCTGGGCGTGCTCGGTGGTATCGGCGTGGTGTGGTTGACCGTGGTGCCGCTGCTGCGCTGGCGCACCACGCATGTCGTGCTCACCACCCGGCGGGTGCTGGTCCGCGAGGGGATTCTGTCGCGCAGCGGCATCGACATCCCGATCAACCGGATCAACAGTGTGCAGTTCCGGCATAACGTCATCGAACGGATTCTGGGTTGCGGCACACTGATCATCGAGTCGGCCGCTGACGAGCCGCTGGAATTCGACGACATCCCCCAGGTCGAACGGGTGCACTCGCTGCTCTACTACGACGTGAACGCCGGGCCGTGGACCAGTGAGCGCTAGGGAGGTCGGCCTGCCCGACCGTCACTCTGACGACGGGCTGCCGCAGCGGGTAACGATCTGGGAGGTCGGGGCGCGCGACGGCTTGCAGAACGAATCCGTGGCGGTCCCCGTCCAGATCAAGGCCGAGTTCCTGGATCGGCTGGCCGAGGCCGGGCTGGCGGTCGTGGAGGCGACCAGTTTCGGGCACCCGAGCTGGGTGCCCCAGCTGGCCGACGCCGCGGAGTTGCTCGGGTTGCTGGCGCGCCGCGCCGGGGTGCGCTACCCGGTGCTGGTACCCAACGAGCGGGGGCTGGATCGGGCCTTGGCAGCAGGCGTCACCGACATCGCGGTCTTCGCCTCGGCCACCGAAAGCTTTGCCCGGCGCAATCTCAACCGTGGCGTTGACGAGCAGTTCACGATGTTCTCGCCGGTGGTCGGCCGAGCTGCGGCTGAGGGTCTGCGCGTGCGCGGGTACGTCTCGATGTGCTTCGGGGACCCGTGGGAGGGCCCCGTGGCGGTGCAGCAGGTGGTCGCCGTCGGGCGCAGGCTGCTGGAGCTGGGCTGCCACCAGCTCTCCCTGGGCGACACCATCGGGGTGGCCACCCCGGGCCACGTCGCCGCAGTGCTGAACGGGTTCGCCGGCGCGGGCATCGGGACTGACGCGCTCGCGGTGCACTTCCACGACACCTACGGTCAGGCACTGGCCAACACGCTGGCCGCCCTGCATGCCGGGGTCACCTGCGTGGACGCCTCGGCCGGTGGGCTGGGCGGCTGCCCCTACGCCGAGTCGGCCACCGGCAACCTGGCAACCGAGGACCTGGTCTGGATGCTGGATGGGCTCGGTATCGAACACGGGGTCGACCTCGACGCCTTGGTGCGGACCAGCGTGTGGATGGCGGGTAACCTCGGCAGACTCTCGCCGTCCCGGGTGGTCCAGGCATTGAGCGGATGACGTCGCCCGAACGCTGCGGGCCCTGCCGGACCGCACCGGCAGGGCCCGCAGCGATGTTCAGCTCACCTGATCTCGTTGAGCTTGCCAGTCGCCACGTCGAAGACGAACCCGCGGACGGAGTCCTTGTGCGGCACGAACGGGCTGGCCTTGATCCGGGCGATCGACTGCCGGACGTCCTCGTCGAGGTCCGGGAAGGCCTCGGCGGCCCACTGCGGCCTGATCCCGGTGTCGTCCTGGATCGACCGCTTGAACTGGTCGTCGGTGAAGGTGAGCATTCCGCAGTCGGTGTGGTGGATGAGGATGACCTCCCGGGTGCCGAGCAGCCGCTGGCTGATCGCCAGCGACCGTATCTCGTCATCGGTGATCACGCCGCCGGCGTTGCGGATCACATGTGCCTCGCCTTCGTTCAAACCCAGAATGCGGTAGACATCCAGGCGGGCGTCCATGCAGGCCACGACGGCGATGCCCTTGGCAGGCGGCAACGGCAGCGGCCCGGAGAAAGTCTCGGTGTAGCGGGCATTGTTGGCAAGCAGTTCATCGGTAACGGACACGAACTCTCCTGGGGGTGCGGGGATACTGGTGCAAAGGGAAGAGTAGAGGGCACCGGGTATCGGCCGCGCGGGGCGGGGGAGGCCATGCGCCGACGCGCGGCCTAGCTACAGAATTGATCGAACGCGTCCATGCGCCGGCTCGGCCAGAACTGCTCGAGCACGGCGCGCCGCATGCGCATATCGTTACCTGCTACTACCCCTGCGAGCAAGAGGTGGCGCGTGAACCCACGAGGTTCCCTCGATATGGATTTCGATGGGGCCCGCATCTACGCGATTCCGATGACGACGCGGTTCCGGGAAATCACTGTCCGGGAAGGGATGCTCATCGAGGGGCCGGCAGGGTGGGGTGAGTTCTGCCCGTTTCCGGAGTACGACGATCGGGAGGCTGCGTCTTGGCTGGCGACTGCGGTCGAGCAGGCCACGGTGGGCTGGCCGGAGCCGGTGCGGGAACGGATCCCGATCAACTGCACGGTTGCGGCGGTGGACGCGCAGCGTGCGCACGAGATTACCGCACAGTCTGGTTGCGGCACCGCCAAGGTCAAGGTCGCCGATCACCCGGAGTCGCTGGACGAGGACCTCGCCCGGGTCGAGGCGGTCCGGGATGCGCTCGGCCCGGCCGGGGCGATCAGGGTGGACGCCAACGGCGTCTGGGACGTTGACACCGCGGTGCAGGCGATCCGCCAACTTGACAAGGCAGCCGGCGGGCTGCAGTACGTCGAGCAGCCCTGCCGGACCATCGAGGAGCTCGCCGCCGTTCGCCGCCGCGTCGAGGTCCGGATCGCCGCCGACGAGTCGATCCGCCGTGCGGAGGATCCGCTGCAGGTCGCGGTCGCCGGCGCGGCTGATCTCGCGGTGATCAAGTGCGCCCCGCTGGGCGGCGTCCGGCGTTCGCTGCAGTTGGCCGAGGCTGCCGGACTGCCCTGCGTGGTGTCCTCCGCGCTGGAGACCAGCGTCGGCCTCGCGGCTCAAGTCGCCCTCGCGGGGGCACTGCCCGAGCTGGACCTCGCCTGCGGCCTTGGCACGCGGTCGCTGTTGGGTGGCGATGTGGTCGCTCAAGCTGATTCATTGTGGCCGTCCAAGGGCTACCTCCCGGTGCTGCGCGCGCCGGCCGCCCCCGATCCGGCGCTCTTGAAGGCACACCAACTGGTGGACCCGCGGCGGGCGACCTGGTGGCGTGAGCGGCTCGGACGTGTGCTGCGCGCTGGTGGGTGGAGATAACACCGCCATCGTCACGTGCGCAGCAGTGCCAGGGCGGCGTCGTGCAGCAGCCCATTGGACGACAGTGCCGTGCCGCCGTCATACCGGGCGACCCCGTCGAGGTCGGTGAACCGGCCACCGGCCTGCTCCACCAGTACCTGCGCGGCCGCCACGTCCCAGGGATTGACCACCGGCTCGGCGGCCAGGTCGATCGCCCCCTCGGCGACCAGGCAGTGCTGCCAGAAGTCGCCGAAGGCACGATTCTCCCAACACGCGTCCACCAGCGTGAGATAGGACTTCCGGCTGCGGTGTTGCACCCAGCTGCCGAGATGGGTGGTCGATACGTAGGCATCGCAGAGATCGCCAACCCCGGACACCGTGAGGGTTCGAGTGCTTCCGCACGCATCCCGGGTGTGCGCGCCCGTCCCGGCAGCAGCCCACCAGCGCCGCCGCAGCGCCGGTGCGCTGATCACCCCGATCACCGGCCTGCCGTCTTCTACGAGCGCACTGAGGGTGGCCCAGACCGGCACGCCGCGCAGGAAGTTCTTCGTCCCGTCGATCGGATCCAGTAGCCAGATTCGGCCGGCTCGCTCGTCGCTCGGACCCCCGCCCTCCTCACCGAGCACGGCGTCCTGCGGCCGCTGTTGGCTTAACACCGCCCGGATGGCCTCCTCGACGGCCAGGTCGGCGTCGGTGACCGGAGTCCGGTCGGGCTTGCGGTCGACGTGCAGATCCGCTGCACCCAACCGATCCATCGTGATCGCGTCGGCGGTGTCGGCCAGGGTCAGAGCCAGAGCCAGGTCGCGGCTGTGATCGGTCACACGCATAGATGCTTCCATCCGGCCCTACGCTGAGCATCGTGGCCACTGTGCTCCTCGCCGAGGACGACATCGGCATCGCCCAGCCGCTGTCCCGCGCCCTGCAGCGGGAGGGCTACGAGGTGGTGGTGGTCGGTGACGGCCACACCGCGCTGGCCCGCGCCGACCACGATGAAGTCGACCTTTTGGTGCTCGACCTCGGCCTACCGGGGATGGATGGCCTGGACGTCTGCCGCCGGCTACGGCGGGTGCGTCCCGACGTTCCGGTGCTCATGCTCACCGCCCGAACCGACGAGGTGGACTTCGTCGTCGGGCTGGACGCGGGCGCCGACGACTACGTCGCCAAGCCGTTCCGGCTGGCCGAGCTGTTGGCCAGGGTGCGCGCCCTGCTGCGCCGCAGCGCGCCGGACGCGCTGGATGTCGGCGGGGTGCGAATGGACCTCGCCGGGCACCGGGTGCTCATCGAGGGCACCGAGGTGGGGTTGGCGAACAAGGAGTTCGAGCTGCTAAGAGTGCTGCTTTCCCGGCCGGGGCAGGTGGTCAGCCGCGAGGAGATCCTGCGCGAGGTGTGGAACGATCCGGAGCTCAAGGGTTCCAAGACCCTGGACATGCACATGTCATGGCTGCGTCGCAAGATTGGCAGCAGCCGGATCGCCACCATCCGGGGAGTCGGGTTCCGCTTCGACGCGTCGTAGAGGAAGTAGCGTGCGGTCGTGCGGTGGAGGATCCTGCAGTCCACGCTGATCGTGGTCACGATCATCAGCCTGGTGCTAGGTATCCCGCTGGCCATCGCCAGCTGGCGGCTAGCGGAGGACTTCACCAGGACCGACCTGCTGACCCGGTTGGAACAGGTGGTATCCAGACTCGACGATCAGAGTTCGCCTCCGATGCCGGCGGATGTGCGCGCGGTCGAGCTGGCACTCCCACCCGACGGGCAGCTGATCGTGAACTCGCCGCGGACCGGCCTATCAGTGCTCGGCGCCGATCCAGGACCCGACGCTGTGGTGGAGTCGTTGCCGCTGGCACAGCACGGCACCGCACAGCTGGCCGTACCCGGAGATGCGATGCGACGTGACCAGCTGCGTGCGACCGCCATGGTTGCGCTGCTCGTGGTGCTGTCGGTGGGAATCGGCGCAGCCATCGCCACCGTGACCGCCCGGCGGTTGGCGGGACCGCTGAAGGATGTCGCCGATCGGGCCGCCCGGCTGGGGGCCGGGGACTTCCGCCTCGCACCGGCGCGACACGGCATTCCGGAGCTCGATCGGGTCGCAGACCTGCTGGACACCTCGGCGGCGGCGCTGGCCGAGCTCGTCCAGCGGGAGCGCGACCTCGTCGGCGACGTATCGCATCAGTTGCGCAGCCGGCTGACCGCGCTGCAGCTGCGACTCGACGAATTGGCGACGCACCCTGATCCGGCCATCGCCGCGGAAGCCGAGGCGGCGCTGGAGCAAGCCGAACGCCTCGGTGCGGTGCTCGACGACCTGCTGCGGGC
>JBOHGX010000211.1:0-2831 GCA_050700255.1 Pseudonocardiaceae bacterium | reverse complement strand
ATGGCGTCGATCGGCTGCTGGCAGCCCGGCGGGCACATCGTGGGCCTTGCGGAGAGCAACGCCACGGACCCGACCAGCCTTGACACCTACGCGGTGGACGTGTGCTCCGGGCGCCGCCGCCAGCTGGCGAACGGCCCGGCGGCGACGGTGTGCACCTTCAGCCACGACGGGCGCTACGCCGTGGTACGCGTCGGCTCCCGCGGTGCCCGCCGCTTGCTGCTGGTCGACACCCGGGCTAGCAGCACGACGGACCTGCTGGGCGCCGGCGCGACCGTCGCCGACGCCCGCTTCGCCCCGGACGATCGCATGATCTACCTGCATACCGATGCCGATCGCGAGTTCGCCGCCCTGCTCGCGCTGCCGAGAGTCGCCGCGGGCTATCCAGAGGCCGCCGAGCTCATCGCCGCCCGTGACGGGGCCGAGCTCGAAAAATTCACCCTCGATCCGACCGGCCGCGCGGCCGTCGTGGTGTGGAACGTCGAGGGACACAGCGAGCTCGAGCTCGTCGACCTGGCGGTGGGGGAGCGTCGTGCGCTGCCGGCGCCATCCGCGGAAGTGGTCACGGGCTGCGCCTTCGTCCAGGACGGTGGGTCGCTGATACTCGCCGTGGAATCCGGCGCTGAGCCGCCGCACGTCCTGCGCTACCCGCTCCCGGCGGCGCAACCGATCCGGCTGGCTCCCGCGCTGCCACCGCCATGGTCACCGGAAGCACCGGTCCGGCCGGAGTTACACCGGTGGCGGGCTAGAGACGGCCTCGAGCTGAGCGGGTGGCTTTACCGGCCCGCCGGTGCGATGAGCGCGATGCCCACGCTGGTCTGGTTGCACGGCGGCCCGGAGGCGCAGGAACGCCCCATTTTCAACCCGCTCTACCAGGCGTTGCTGGGCTACGGCGTTGCGGTGTTCGCGCCGAACGTGCGCGGCTCGTCGGGTTTCGGGCGTGCCTTCGTCGACGCCGACGTCGGCCACCGTCGGTTCGCCGCTATCGACGACGTCGCCGACCTGGTCGGGTATCTGGTGGACGCCGGGCTCGCGCACCCCGCGGTGATCGGCTGCGCCGGCCGCTCCTACGGCGGCTACCTGACTGTCGCCGCCATGGTGACGTACCCCGAGCTGTTCCTGGTCGGCGTCGATCTCTGCGGCATCACAGACTTCGAGACCTTCTACGCCCACACCGAGCCGTGGATCGCCGCGGCGGCGGTGAGCAGGTACGGCGACCCGCGCCGAGACGCTGAGTTGCTGCATGAGCTGTCACCGATGCACCGCATCGGGCAACTGAGCGCCCCACTGCTGGTGGTACACGGCGGCCACGACACCAACGTGCCCCTCATCGAGGCTGAGCAACTCGTCGCCGCGTTACGGGACCGCGGCGCATCGCCCGGCTATCTCGTGCTGCCCGATGACGGGCACGAAATCCTGAGCGCTACCAACCGCGCGGTCTTCGTGCGCGAGGTCGTGCACTGGTTGATCGCGCACCTGCTCGACGTCGACGAGCGCAGCGCCTGACGCCGTTACCGCGCGTGGGTGGCCGGCGGTAGGACTGTTCGGGGTCCCCGCACCACTGCAGCTCCTTGTTCGCCGCCCACCGGGTACGTACAGACCGGAAGGTGCACCTCGGCAGGGCGGATGGCAGGGCGGATGGCACGGCTGATTCGCTGGCTGCGGAGCTGGTCATAGATCGGCGTCTGATTCACCCGCGACACGATAGAGGTGGGCCGTCGACGGCCGGCATCCACATTTGTGTACAGCTGGTGATGCCTGTGGATGGGCGCGATCTCCTGCCGCGACGGTGGGTGGTCGGAACACTCTCGGAATACTCTCGGCTCGCTCAGTGTTTCACTGTTTCTCAGTGTTTCGGAGGGCGAGAGCATTCAGCGGAGGTGACATCGAGGTGACATGGCGACAATCGAATTGACAAAGGAGAACTTCACCGACGCCGTGGGTGAAGCAGAACTGGCGCTCATCGATTTCTGGGCGTCGTGGTGTGGGCCGTGTCGTGCCTTCGGGCCCGTCTTCGAGGAGGTATCGGAGAATCATCCTGACGCCGTGTTCGGCACAGTGGACACGGAGGCGCAGCGTGAACTCGCCGCCGCGTTCCGGGTCTTGTCGATTCCCACGCTCGTGGTCATGAGACAAGGTCTGGTGCTATACGCCAAATCGGGCGCGCTGCCACAGCAGGCTCTGGAGGAGCTGGTGGGTCGTGCTCGCGCACTGGACATGGACGAGGTGCGCCGGAAGCGGGCGGCACGACGGGAGACGGCCTGAGGGCACCGGTGAGCAGGGCAGCACTGCGGCTACTATCTGTGGGAGCCTGCGATGACGTCGTCACCGCAGGCCGGTAGTGTGTGAGCCCCCGGGTGTACCAGGATTGCCAGGGACGCAGGGATACCACGACGCAGCACCGCGAGGCAGCCAGGAGGCAACTTGTGACGGCCGTTGCGCCCCCGCCGATTGCCACACGTCCGCGCCCGAAGCGCACCACCGTCAAGGGTTCGACCCTGCTGGGGCTCTTCCGCACGACTGATCACAAAGTGATCGGCATGCTCTACCTGGTCACGTCGATGGCTTTCTTCTTCATCGGTGGCAGCATGGCCATGCTGATGCGGGGTGAGCTGGCCCAGCCTCACTTGCAGTTCCTGTCCAACGAGCAGTACAACCAGCTGTTCACCATGCACGGCACCATCATGCTGCTGCTCTATGCCACGCCGATCCTGTTCGCGTTCGCGAATCTGGTGCTGCCGTTGCAGATCGGCTCCCCGGACGTTGCGTTTCCCCGGCTTAACGCCTTCTCTTACTGGCTGTTCCTGTTCGGTGGTCTTGTGGTGCTCTCCGGG
>JBOHGX010000210.1:0-33693 GCA_050700255.1 Pseudonocardiaceae bacterium | reverse complement strand
GGCTAGGGCGCAACCGGTGACTACCGAGTCGCCGCTGTCGGCTGAGGTGGACCCGGCGGACGTCGAGCTTGAGACCACCCTGCGACCACGCCGGCTGCCCGAGTTCATCGGTCAGGCCCGAGTCCGTGAGCAGCTCGAACTGGTGCTCGAAGGCGCCCGGCGGCGCGGCGCCGCGCCGGACCATGTGCTGCTGTCCGGCCCGCCGGGGCTGGGGAAGACGAGCCTCGCGATGATTATCGCTGCGGAGCTGGGCAGCGCGATCCGGATCACTTCGGGGCCGGCGCTGGAACGCGCCGGAGATCTCGCCGCGATGCTGTCCAACCTCGTTGAGGGTGACGTGCTGTTCATCGACGAGATCCACCGGGTGGCTCGGCCCGCCGAGGAGATGCTCTACCTCGCGATGGAGGACTTCCGGGTCGACGTGGTGGTCGGCAAGGGCCCCGGAGCCACCTCGATCCCGCTGGAGATTGCCCCATTCACCCTGGTCGGAGCCACTACCCGTTCTGGCGCGCTGACCAGCCCACTGCGCGATCGGTTCGGTTTCACCGCGCACATGGAGTTCTACGAACCCGAGGAGCTGGAGCTGGTCTTGCGCCGCTCGGCTGGCATCCTCGGTGTGGACCTGCGCCCCGACGGCGCCACCGAGATCGCCGGCCGCTCCCGGGGCACGCCTCGGATCGCCAACCGGTTACTGCGCCGGGTCCGTGACTACGCCGAGGTCCGAGCCGACGGCGCGATCACCCTCGAGGTGGCCCACGCCGGCTTGGCCGTCTATGACGTCGACGAGCTTGGGCTGGATCGGCTGGACCGTGCTGTACTCACCGCGCTGGTACGCACCTTCGGCGGCGGACCGGTAGGCGTGTCCACGCTCGCCGTTGCGGTCGGTGAGGAGCCGGCCACCGTGGAAGAGGTGTGCGAGCCCTTCCTGGTCCGCGCCGGAATGCTTGCTCGCACTCCCCGTGGCCGGGTAGCAACTGCCGCCGCGTGGCGGCACCTGCAACTGCAGCCACCCCCCGATACTCCCGGCGACGCCACCCCGACGCTGTTCGACGGGTGAGACCAGGGTCGAACCATCAATACCGAGACCTGCTTGCTGGCACGACCTGGCACACTCGGGCGTGAACACCGATGGTGATCGGAGAACCATGGACCCCCTGCTCCTGCCCCTGCTATTCATCGCCGTGCTGGCACTGCCCCTGATCCTCGGCTCCCGCCGGCAGAAGCGGGCGATGGCCGAGGCGCAGCGGCTGCAGAGCTCACTGACCGATGGTGACCGGGTGATAACCACCTCCGGTCTGCACGGCACCGTCGTGGGCAGCGCTGACGAGACCACGATCGACCTGGAGATCGCCGCAGGCGTGCGCACCACCTGGCTGCGCGCGGCGATTCGGGAAAAGATCACCGAGGACGACGAGACGGCAGCCAGCAGTGCGCCGTTGGCAGCCCCCATCGACGACAGCACTCGCACCGACAAGCCGTGACCTGGCTGGTGTGGGTACGCTGCGCGTCCGGCCCCCACCGCAGGCGCCGATAACGGCGCTGGCACAGTGTGGACTGCGGCAGGCTGCCGGTGATGGCGCCCGGCGCAGTGAGCTGTTAACGAGGAGAACCACCTACCGTGGCACCACCGGCCGTGCACTTCCGCCCCTGGCGGAACTTGGCGATCTTCGCTGGAATCGTCGCCGTCCTTTATTCGCTGGTCTTCTTCACCGGTGGTGGGGATCCAACCCCCAAACTGGGCATCGACCTCCAGGGCGGCACCAGGGTCACCCTTACTGCCCGCACCGTCGACGGCCGGCCGCCGTCGCGGGAATCCTTGGATCAAGCTCGTCAGATTATCGAGCAGCGGGTCAACGGCATCGGGGTGAGCGGGGCAGAGGTCGTCCTGGACGGAAACAACCTGATCATCACGGTCCCGGGTGAAAACGGCGATCAAGCCCGCAGCCTCGGCCAGACCGCCAAGCTGTATTTCCGGCCAGTAATCACCGAGGTGCCAGCCAGCCTAGCCGGACCGACACCCGGCGGTCAGAACCCGGGCAACCAGGCTCCGGAGGGCAGTGAGCCGGCCCCTCCTGACGGCTCCACTCAACCGCCGGCCACTGAGGGTGCACCGGCACCGGTTGCGCCGCAGCTGCTACAGCCGCCGCCGGACGAGCCGACTGCCGAGCCGACCCCCTCTCCCGCCCCGCCGGAACCCCCAGCACCCGTCGCACCGTCGACCAGGCCGTCGCCCCCGGTGGGTGGCGCGCCGGCTGATGCGGCCGATCCCGAGGTCGCCGAGCAGATCCGGCAAGCCCGAGCGCGGCTGCAGAGCGAGGATCCGGCAGTGCAGCGGCAGGCGCTCGTCGCACTGAACTGTGCCGCTGCCAACCCCTTGCGCGGTAACGACGATCCGAACCTGCCGTTGGTCACCTGTGACCAGGACCGCACCGCCAAGTATCTGCTGGGCCCCGCGTTCCTGTCCGGCGAGCAGATCTCCAACGCATCGGCCGGCTTGAACCCCGACGGCACCGGCTACGAGGTACGCCTGAACTTCGACCGTCAAGGCGAGGATGTCTGGGCGCAGTACACCGCCAACCACGTGGGCGAGCAGGCCGCGTTCCTGCTGGACACCGAGGTAGTGTCTGCTCCGCAGATCAATGGCGCGATCCCGCCCGGTCAGCAGACCAGCATCACTGGCAGGTTCACCCAGGCCGAGGCGCAGAACCTGGCTAATGCGCTCAAGTACGGTTCGCTGCCACTGTCCTTTCAGTCCTCGGAGTCCGAGACCGTCTCGGCCACTCTGGGTCTCGCCTCATTGCGCGCCGGCCTGCTCGCCGGTGCGATCGGGCTGGCCGTGGTGTTCGTCTACTGCCTGTTCTACTACCGAGCCCTCGGAGTGCTGACGATCCTGTCCCTGGCGCTGTCCGGGCTGATTGTCTACGCCGTGCTGGTACTGCTCGGCCGATGGATCGGGTTCACCCTGGATCTGGCCGGTGTCGCCGGTTTCATCGTCGCGATCGGCATCACCGCGGACTCCTTCGTGATCTTCTTCGAGCGCCTCAAAGACGAGATCCGGGACGGCCGGACCTTCCGCTCCGCGGTGCCCCGGGCCTGGGTCCGCTCCCGCCGCACCATCCTTTCGGCGGATGCGGTCAGTTTCCTGGCCGCCGCGGTGCTCTACGTTCTCGCGGTGGGCCAGGTCAAAGGTTTCGCCTTCACCCTCGGCATGTCGACGGTGCTGGACCTGGTGGTGGTCTTCCTGGTGACGCATCCGCTGGTGGCGATGGCGTCGCAATCCCGGCTGTGGTCCCAACCGAAGCTGTCCGGGCTGGGGGCCGCGCAGCGGGCCGGTGCGGCAAGCCGATCGGAGCTGGCGACCGCGGGGAAGGGGACCTGAGATGGTCGGCACGCTGGGACGCCTCTACAGCGGGACCGGTGCGTTCGACATCGTCGGGCGGCGGCGGATCTGGTACGTGCTGTCCGGTCTGCTTGTCGTGGTCTGCCTCCTGTCGATCCTGCTGCGCGGCTTTAACCTCGGCATCGACTTCGAGGGCGGTACCCGGATACAGCTCCCGGCGCAGGGCGCGCGCGGCCCGATCACCACCGAGCAGGTCGAGCGGGCCTTCACCGACGTGGTGGGACAGCCACCGGGGTCAGTGCAGATCGTCGGTACCGGTTCCGCAGCGAGCATCCTGATCCGCACTGATGCGCTGGACACCCGGGCATCGTTCGAAGTCAAGAAAGCACTGTTTGAGCAGCTAAGTCCGCTCGGAAGCGACGGACGGCCCAACGAAGGCGCGATCAGCGACAGTGCAGTCAGCGCAACCTGGGGCGGCGAGATCAGCCAGCAGGCACTGATTGCGCTGCTGGTCTTCCTCGGCCTGGTGACCGTGTTCCTAGCGGTGTATTTCGAGCCCCGGATGGCGCTGGCAGCGCTGGTCGCGCTGGTGCACGACGTGTTGGTGACCGCGGGGATCTACTCGCTGATCGGCTTCGAGGTGACGCCGGCGTCGGTCATCGGCCTGCTCACCATCCTCGGGTTCTCGTTGTACGACACAGTCGTGGTGTTCGACAAGGTCCAGGAGAACACCCGTGGGCTGCTCGGGCTAAGCCGGCGAACCTACGGCGAGGCCGCCAACCTCGCGATCAACCAGACTCTGATGCGTTCGATCAACACCTCGCTGATCGCGGTACTTCCCGTGCTTGGTCTGCTGGTGATCGGCGTCGGTCTGCTGGGCGTCGGAACGCTCAAGGACCTTGCACTGGTGCAGATGGTCGGCATCCTGGCCGGGGCGATGTCCTCGATCTTCTTGGCGACGCCGTTGATGGTCGACCTCACCATGCGCCGGCCGGCTTACCGGCAGCAAGCCGAGCGAGTGATCCAACGCCGGGAGAAGCTGGCCAGCAAAGTCAATCCCGAGCACGAGGACGAGGCTTCTTCGACGACCGGCCCACGAACCAGGACAGCAGACGGTATGGCCGCCGGCGTTCCGGCCCGGGTCGGCAAGACCGCGCCGGCCGGACGGCGGCGAGGGAACCCGGCAGGCAAGAGCGGCAGACCGTCCGGCAAGGCCGGCAGGTCGTCGGGCTCTTGACTCTGGGCCGCTCAACTGATCCTGGTCGCCCCGTCGCTCGGAGTTCTGTTCATTGCTCTGTTTTCGTTGCACAGTGTAGCGCGTTGGTGACGGTGTGCCACCTATTTGACACTTTGCGCGGTCTATTTGGTGAGTTGTCGCTCTGAGTACTTGCCTCTGGCGCTCATTAGGGGAACGCTCTGTAGTCAAGCGCCGGATGTAGCTCCGGTGGGTGAGAGGCACGGGAGGGGGCACCGTGGGGGGCGACCAGGGAAGATCGCGAATGGCGGGGTGGTCCATTCCGGGTGTGGTGCATCTCCGAGAGGTGCGCGAAGACCCGGCCGGGCGGCGGGTATTGGCTCGTCACTGCGTCACCCGCAGTTCGCTGGCGGTGACCTATCTCTCCGACGAACTGCTCACCGACACCGAGTTCCGTGCGCGATTCGCACGCGAGTTCGGACGGCTGGCACAGGTCCGGGATGCCAGAGTGTCACGGGTCCACCGATACGTTGAGTACCACAATGGTGCTGCCGTCATCTGCGACCATGTCAGCGGAACTTCCCTGCGTGCTCTGCTGCTGGCGCAGGGAGCCATCGGCATCGAGGCGGCACTGGTCGTACTCAAGGACACGCTGCGCGGTCTAGCCGCTTACCACGCCGCAGGCCTGGCGCACGGTGACATCAAGCCGGAGTGCGTGGGCCTCACCCGTGCTGGTTGCGTCCGGCTGCTCGACTTCGGACTGTCCACCTCCCACGGCAGGCAGCTGCTCGCTCGGTCGACACCGTTCTACCTGGCTCCTGAACAGTGGAACGGTCGTTCGGCTAGCCCCACGGGGGACGTGTACGCCGCCACGGTCACGTTCTTCGAGTGCTTGATCGGTGCGCCGCCGTTCTACGCTGGCAGCTCGACCGAACTCGCGGTCAAGCACAACCAAAGCAGTCCCCCCCTCGATGTGCTTCCCCAACCGCTCCGCGAGCTGGTGGTGCGCGGCCTTGCCAAGGACCCGCACACCCGGCCCGCGGCGCGGAGTCTCATCGCTCACGTGGACGACGTGGCGACCCGAGCTGTGGGCACTGGCTGGGAAAGGCGCGGGCGACGCGAGCTGGCCGGTTTGCTGAGCAGCCGTTCTGCCCTGCCGGACAGGCCCACGCCGGCTCGGCGCACAGGCGGCATGGCGGGTGAACCCCGGCAGCCGGTCCGGCTGGCGGCTGTCGTGGGCGGCGCTCTGGCGTTGGCCGCAGGCTTGTCCAGCCCGCCGTTGGCGGTCATCCTGCCGGGGGGCAGCATCTTCGGCTCGGATGCGAGGTCACCAGTGCTGGCGTTCCCCGATCCCGCTCATGGCAACTCCCCGGTGCGTGCCGTGACCAACGGTCGGCTGGCGGATCGCACCCCGGACGCCGCACCCGCCGCGAAGGCCGCACCCGCCGCGAAGGCCGATCCGGCCGGCCGGGAATCCGTTGCCAGCGCACAGTCGAACCAGGAGCTCTCGCCGGCGCCGTCGATTCCCATGGCGAACCGTCAGCGCACGCTAGAGGAAGACCCCACCCGCACCGGGTACCCGGCGGGCTCCGTCCATCGGGATGAGGACGCCCGGGATGGGGAAACACAGTCCCGATCCGGTGCCGCACCGACCTGTACCCCAGTGCTGATTTCACAGCACAAGCCCTGTGCGCTGACCGAGACGGTCTCGACAACGAGGTCACCCGCGTCGATCAACTTGCCCGCCTCGATCGAGCTGCCTGCGCCAATTCGGGCTTCGACGCCGATCTTCGAGAAGGTTCAGCAACAGAAGGAAATCCGCAGCTTGCAGAAGGACGCCGAGGTCAAAACCCAGGCACACCGGCAAGGGCGCGAGCAGGCGAAGCGGGTGGTTGACTCCCATGGGGAGTAGCAGACCCCTGAGCACAACCGGTAAGACGGCGGTGTGTGCCGCGAATCCAACGTGGAAGACCTGGCGGACCTGCTCGTACCGCTGATCCGAGAAGTTCCGGACTTTCCGGAACCCGGTGTGCTGTTTCGGGATATCGGGCCCGTTCTGGCCGACGCCACTGCGTTCCGAACTGTGGTGGATGCGCTGATCGTCTCGGCGCAGCAGGTCGATGTTGTGGTCGGGGTGGAGGCCCGCGGATTTCTCTTGGGTGCGGCTGCGGCATATGCCCTGGGCGCTGGTGTGGTCGGGGTTCGTAAGGCGGGCAAACTACCCCTGGTAAGCGATAGGGAGCCCTATGCTCTGGAGTACGGCGTCGCTTCGCTGGAACTGGCTGCCGGCGCGCTGCGGCCGGGGCAGCGGGCGTTGGTGATCGACGATGTGCTGGCCACCGGGGGCACGGTAGCCGCGACCTGTGCATTGGTCGAGCGGGCCGGGGCCTCGGTGAGCGGCATTGCGGTGCTGCTGGAAATCGGCGCGCTGCAGGGCCGCAACCGGCTCGACGGTCGCACGCTGCACGCTTTGCTGACGCTCTGACAAGTACCGAGACCTCCCGGTCCTGCGGATCTCGCACCGGTACGCGGCGGTACCCTGAACCTGATCGGTCACCACGTGGCGGGAGAGTGCGCTTGAGCCAGGAACTGCAGCGCGCCGCTGCGCCGCCTGCCGGCCCAGATCCAGATCCAGCCTCAGATTCGGCCACGGCCCCTCAGCGACTGCCCTCGGCGACCCGGCGGGTTCGGGCCCGGCTCGCGCGGCGGATCACCGCGCAGCGGCCCGGCCCGGTCCGTCAGGTGCTCGAACCGCTCGCTGTAGTGCACCGGGAGCTGCATCCCAAGGCCGACCTCGCGCTGCTGCAACGGGCTTACGACGTTGCGGAGGCCAAGCACTCCCAGCAACAACGCAAGTCGGGCGACCCGTACATCACCCACCCGTTGGCGGTCTCGACGATCCTCGCCGAATTGGGGATGGACACCACGACGCTGGTGGCCGCGCTGCTCCATGACACCGTGGAGGACACCGACTACTCGCTGTCCCGTCTCACCGAGGATTTCGGTGATGAGGTTGCGCAGCTCGTCGACGGTGTCACCAAACTCGACAAGGTCAAGCTCGGCGCCGCCGCCGAGGCCGAGACCATTCGCAAGATGGTCATCGCGATGGCGCGCGACCCGCGGGTGCTGGTGATCAAGCTGGCGGACCGGTTGCACAACATGCGCACCATGCGGTTCCTGCCGCCGGAGCAGCAAGCCCGCAAGGCCAAGGAGACCCTCGAGGTACTCGCCCCGCTGGCTCACCGGTTGGGCATGGCCACCATCAAGTGGGAATTGGAAGACCTTTCCTTCGCAATCCTGCATCCGAAGAAGTACGACGAGATCGTTCGGCTGGTGGCTGATCGGGCGCCATCACGCGACACCTACCTGCGGACGGTGATCGATGAGGTGTCCGCGCAGCTGTCCGGTTCGCGGATCACCGCTACCGTCGAGGGCAGGCCCAAGCACTACTACTCGATCTACCAGAAGATGATCGTGCGCGGTCGCGATTTCGACGATATCCACGACCTGGTCGGGGTACGGATCGTGGTCGACGACGTGCGGGACTGCTACGCCGTGGTCGGGGTGGTGCACTCGGTGTGGCAGCCGATGCCCGGACGGTTCAAGGACTACGTCGCTCAACCCCGATTCGGGGTCTACCAATCGCTGCACACCACGGTGATCGGGCCGGACGGCAAACCGCTGGAAGTGCAGATCCGCACCCGCGAGATGCACCGAACCGCGGAGTACGGCATCGCCGCACACTGGCGGTACAAGGAGACCCGAGGCACCCACAACGGAGCCGTGGATATCGATGAGATGGCCTGGATGCGTCAGTTGCTGGACTGGCAGCGCGAGGCCGCCGACCCCGGTGAGTTCCTCGAGTCGCTGCGTTATGACCTGGCCGCCCGGGAGATCTTCGTTTTCACCCCCAAGGGCGACGTCATCACGCTGCCCACAGGTTCCACACCGGTCGACTTCGCCTACGCGGTGCACACCGAGGTCGGTAACCGCTGCATCGGCGCGCGGGTCAACGGCCGGCTTGTCGCGCTGGAGCGGCAGTTGGAGAACGGCGAGGTCGTCGAGATCTTCACCTCGAAGGCGGAGGGTGCCGGGCCCAGCTGGGACTGGCTGTCCTTCGTCGCCTCGCCACGGGCCCGGGCCAAGATCAGGCAGTGGTTCGCCAAGGAGCGTCGCGAGGAGGCCATCGACACCGGCAAGGACGCCATCGCCAAGGAGCTGCGCCGGGTTGGGCTACCGGTGCAGCGGTTGGTATCTGCCGAGTCGATGGTCGCGGTGTCTCGAGAGCTGCACTATCCCGACGTCAGCGCCCTGTATGCCGCGGTCGGGGAGCACCACGCGTCGTCTCGTCAAGTGGTGCAGCGCCTGGTCGCACTGCTGGGAGGTGAGGAGGGCGCCGAGGAGGTGCTGGCCGACCGGGCCACCCCCTCCACGGTCCAGCGCCGCCGGGAGACCGGCGACTCCGGCGTGCGAGTGCGTGGTGCTGGGGAGGTCTACGCCAAGCTCGCCCGCTGCTGTACACCGGTCACCGGCGACGAGATCCTGGGGTTTGTCACCCGGGGCGGCGGGGTCAGCGTGCACCGCACCGACTGCACCAATGCCGACTCGCTGCGGAAGCAGCTCGAGCGGCTGGTTGAGGTGGAGTGGGCGCCGTCTTCCTCGTCGGTGTTCCTGGTCGGGATCCAGGTCGAGGCGCTGGACCGGCACCGGCTGCTGTCTGACGTCACCAAGGTGCTCGCCGACGGGCGGGTGAACATCCTGTCCGCCTCGGTCACCACCACCCGGGACCGGGTGGCGGTGAGCCGGTTCTCCTTCGAGATGGGTGACCCCAAACACCTCGGGCATGTGCTCCGTGCGGTACGCAATATCGAGGGCGTCTACGACGTCTACCGTGTCACATCATCGAATTGAGCGCCAGTTATCCGAGCGGTCTGGGATGAAGGCCCGGTCTAGGATTGGGGCGCGACGTCGACGGACGTGATCGTGACCGGAGCATTGGGTTTACCGCCACCAGGGGATGGTTCCAGCGACCCGTCGTCACCAGCCCGCGCTATCTCATCGATCACCTTGAGGCCCTCTGGGGTGATCGTGGCGAATACGGTGTAGTCGGGTGGGAGCTGCGTTTGACCGTAGATCAAGAAGAACTGGCTGCCGCCGCTGTCAGGCTGGCCCGTGTTGGCCATCGCGACGTATCCGCGCCCATAGGTCACCTCAGGAAATACCTCGTCGGGCACGGTGTACCCCGGCCCGCCGGCGCCCGAGCCGGTTGGATCGCCGCATTGCAGAACTTGCAGCCCGGGGTTGGTGACCAGCCGGTGGCATGGGCTGTTGGCGTAGAAGCCTTGCCTGGCCAGGCTGATGAAGCTGTTCACGGTGCACGGGGCCAGCGCCCGGTCCAGAGTGAGGCCGATAGGGCCGGTCGAGGTCTGCATGGTCGCGGACACACTGCCCTCGGTGGAGGTGGGACCGGCCGGTGGAGGTGTCACCGGCCTGGCCGGGGCCTGCTGGGTGGGCTGGTACTGGCAATCGACCGAGGCGGGCAGCGGCTGCGGCCGCGCCAGCGGGGCGGGTAGCTCGCTGGAGGCAGGAGGCTTGGTGGTGGTGGCGGTCGTGGTGGCCGGCGCGGCCGGGGTGGCCGGGTTCGCGGCGGTGTTGACTGTGTGATCACCCCCGCCCAGCGTCACGATCAGTCCGACGACACCGATGACCAGCACTACCGCGGCCACGCTCCCAGCTACCGCGTACTTGCGACGCGACTTGGCTCGCTGCGCGCGGCGAGCCAGCTGGCGGTCCAGTTTGCGCTTCGCTGCCTCGCGGCGCTGCTCGTTCGTGGGCACCCAGACTCCTGTGGCTGACAACTGTGATGGGGGCGGTTAACGCCGCGCAGTCTAGGTGGGCCGCAGGTGAGCCCGACGTCAGCCTCCCTGGCTAGCGCTGCCCTACGCTGGGGATGTCCCATCTCCGTCACCGAAGAGGAGTCACGGTGCTCGTCGCAGGTTTCCCCACCGGCTCCTTCCAAGCCAACTGCTTCGTACTCGCTGCCGAGGTGGGCGGCCCGTGTGTGGTTGTCGACCCCGGTCAGGATGCGGAGCAGCCACTGGACGGCGTGTTGCGCAAGCACCGACTCGACCCGGTCGCGGTGTTGCTCACCCACGGGCATTTTGATCACATTTTCGCGGTGACCCCCGTGTGCGACGGTCATGACATCCCGGCCTGGATCCACGCCGAGGATCGCGTGCTGCTGTCCGACCCGATGCGTGCACTGTCCGCCGATGCGCGGCAGTTCTTTGGCGGTCGGGTCCAGCTGCGCGAGCCGCGCGAGGTGCGCGCGCTGGACGACGGTACGTCCTTGGAGCTGGCCGGCCTGTGCTTCACCGTCGACCACACCCCGGGGCACACCCGAGGGTCGGTGACGTTCCGTTCAGTGACGGGTAACGGGTCCGGTGAGGGGCAGGCCCTGCTCGTCTCCGGCGACACGCTGTTCGCCGGCTCGATCGGACGAACCGACCTACCTGGTGGCGATCACGAGCAGATGCTCACGTCGCTTCGGGACAAGATCCTCGTGCTCGACGACGACACCATCGTGCTGCCCGGTCACGGTCCCCACACCACCATCGGCCGGGAACGCGCCAGCAACCCGTTCCTGCACGGTCTTGCCGCCCCCGGCCGAACGCGCGGTCTGTGACTCGATGATCGGCCTTTCTACTGCGTTGATGCGATGTGGTCGCGGGTGACGACCACTGCGGCGATCGCTGTGGTGATCGGGACGGCAGCGACAAGCCCGATGCTGCCGACGAGGGTGCGCACCACTTCCTGCGCGACGTTCTGTGCGGTGATCAGCGTGCCGAAGCTCTGCCCGGACAGCGAGAAAGCCAGCAGCACAGGCAACGCGGCACCGGCGTAGGCCAGTGCGAGGGTGTTCACCGCCGAGGAAATATGGTCACGGCCGATCCGCAATGCAGCCGTGTAGAGGGCCCGAGTGCTCAGGGCGGGATTGGCTCGACGTAGTTCCCACACCGCGCTGGCCTGGGTCACCGTGACATCGTCGAGCACGCCCAGCGCACCGATGATCATTCCGGCGAGCAGCAGCCCGCGGGCGTCGATTCCCTGCCCGAGCACGCTGATGAGGTTGGCGGTGTCGTCGTCCAATCCGGTCAGCTGGGTGGCTGCGGAGAAAGCGGTACCCAGCACACCGATCAGGCCGAGGCTCAATACCGTGCCCAGCACTGCACTGGATGTCTGGGCGCAGACACCGTGGGTGAGATACAGCACCCCAAACATGATCACGCCGGCGGCCAGCACGCCGACAATCACCGGGTCCGCACCGTTGAGGATCGCGGGGAACAGGTAAACCGCTAGTACCAGAAAGCTGAAGCCGAGTGCGGCGAGCGACGCAAGGCCTTTCCATCGGCCGAGCAGCAGTACCGCCGCGGCGAACAGTGCAACAAGCCACAGCATCGAAACACCGCGCTGGAAATCCTGAATCTGATAAGCGGCGGGATCGGTGGGATTTCCGCCGGTGTAAGCGAGCACGATCTGGTCACCGACGGTGAACCGCGGCGTGCTCGGCTCGTCGGGTAACACCTGCTGGATCGTGGTACCCGGTGAGTCGCCGTCGGTGAGCCGGACGTCCAACGAGATGCACTTCTTGGCTTCTTCGGCCTCGCCGATGCCCGCACCGCCGCTGCTGCATGGGGCGGAGCTCGCCGCAAGAATCTCCCCGTGCACCGGCCGCTGCCCGAACCCGATGTCCACACCGCTGCGCGGCGTGTCGCTGGGCCAGGTCAGCCACAGGCCGATCAGGGTGGCCAGCGCGACCGGCACCAACACCGCGGCCAGCAGCATCCTTACCCGGCGAGAGGCCGGTGGCGCCGGTCCGTGTCCCCCGTGGCCGTGTCTATGGCCTGGTGCCGGGCGTGCCGGTTCCGTAGCCCGCCGGTAGTGGTGCCTGCCGCTACTGCGGTCAGTTGCACTCATCGACTGGGTATCCCTCTCTGATCGGTGCACCCCAGTTCCTAGCGGATCGAACATCAGTTCGATAAGGTGGGCCGATGCGATGGGACAACCTGACGCTGTCCGATGAGTCCGCCCAGGAGGCGCTGTTCGGAGTGGGCGACGTCATGACGCGCACTTTCGACACCCCGGAGTTCCGCGGGATGACCTTCTATGAAATACGAGCCCGCTCGATCATCAACAAGGTACCGGGCGCCTCCCGGATGCCCTTCAGCTGGACGCTCAACCCCTACCGAGGCTGCAGCCACGCGTGCCGGTACTGCCAATCCGGCGACACGCCGATATTGATGGCCGACGGGCGGACGAAGCGTCTGGCGGAGGTGCGCGTCGGCGACGCGCGGCCGCGGGAGTCACCGATGTTTCGGTCAACGTCTCGGTGGGATTCGTCGATGAGACGTTGTGGCGGCAGGTCGAGCCGGGCACGCCTGCACCACGCGCCCGGCTCAGTGTGTGCCGCAAGCTCACTGATGCAGGCATCGGGTGCGGGGTGCTGATGGCGCCGATCCTGCCCTACCTCACCGACTCGCCCAGCCAGCTTGAGGCCACGGTGTGGGCGATCGCGGCGGCCGGCGTGCGCAGCGTTACCCCGCTCGTACTCCACCTGCGTCCCGGCGCTCGGGAGTGGTACCTCGCCTGGCTGGAACGCGAGCACCCCGAACTCCTGCCCCGTTACCAGGAGCTCTACCCAACGGGGCATACGCCCCTAAGGCTTACCAACGCAGCATCTCCACACAAGTCGCCGCGCTGGCTCGGCGCCACGGCCTCGGTGCCACGCCGCCAAGCAAGACACGTCAGCGTTTCTAGTCCGTTGTTCTGGGATGGGCTGTGCTGGCGAAGGTCTGCCGGTACAGCGCTCCCCGCCGACGTCGGGGCACTGAGAGCACCCAAGATCCGGCACCCCACCCCTTCTGCCAGCAGGGCATGGCCTGACCCCGGTGCACGCCGTATGCAAGCTTTCCGAATGACGTGCGCCCACAGGATCACCTAGGACCACCAGTGGGCGAGCAGCGTGGTCAGACCGGTTCCCACCGCCAGCGGGCACACCGTGGCGATGATCACTCCCCAGGCGCCGATCTCGTGCAGACTGCCGCGGTCGAGAAATGCGAACGAGGCGCCCGCTGCGCCGCCGATGAAGCAACCCGAACTATTGTTAAGGTCAAGGGGTCGCAGGGTCGGGTCCGGCTGCGGCGCGGGCGGGGGACAGGCGGGAAGCGGACTGCGTGCGCGGTTAGCCTTTGCAGAATCGCCAGTCCGTTGTCAAGATCGAGGAGCACCTTCCGTGATGCGCACCCACCTTGCCGGCACGCTGCGAGCTGAGCACGCCGGGCACGCCGTCACCCTGACCGGGTGGGTCGCCCGCCGCCGCGATCACGGTGGTGTGATCTTCATCGATCTGCGGGACGCCTCTGGGGTGGCGCAGGTGGTCTTCCGCGAAGGCGACATGGCCGACCGAGCGCACCGGTTGCGTGCCGAGTTCTGCCTGCAAGTCACCGGCACCGTGGCCACCCGCCCTGAGGGTAATGAGAACCCGGACATTCCGACCGGCAGCATCGAGGTCACCGCCGACGAGCTGACGGTGCTCAGCGAGTCGGCGGCGTTGCCGTTCCAACTGGACGATCACCTGGAAGTCGGCGAGGAAGTTCGGCTGCGGCACCGTTACCTCGATCTGCGCCGGGCCAGCCCGGCGGCCACGATGCGACTGCGCAGCGAGGCCAACCGGATCGCCCGCACGGTGCTGCACGCGGAGGACTTCATCGAGGTGGAGACCCCCACCCTGACTCGTTCCACCCCGGAGGGCGCGCGGGACTTCCTGGTCCCCGCCCGGCTGCAGCCCGGCTGCTGGTACGCACTGCCGCAGTCTCCGCAACTGTTCAAGCAGCTACTCATGGTTGCCGGCGTGGAGCGGTACTACCAGATCGCCCGCTGCTACCGGGATGAGGACTTCCGCGCCGACCGGCAGCCCGAGTTCACCCAGCTCGACATCGAGATGAGTTTCGTCGAGCAGGACGACGTGATTTCACTGGGTGAGCGGGTGGTGGCTGCGCTGTGGTCGGAGCTGGCCGGGTACGAGATCGAGCTGCCGATCCCACAGCTGAGCTACGCCGACGCGATGGCCCGCTACGGAACTGACAAGCCGGATCTCCGCTTCGGACTCGAGCTCACCGAACTCACCGGCTACTTCGCCGACACCCCGTTCCGGGTGTTCCAAGCGCCGTACGTGGGCGCGGTCGTCATGCCCGGTGGGGCGAACCAGGCGCGCCGGCAGCTGGATGCCTGGCAGGAGTGGGCCAAGCAGCGAGGCGCCAAGGGCCTGGCCTACGTGCTGGTCGGTGCGGAAGGTGAGCTCTCCGGCCCGGTGGCCCGCAACCTCGCTGACCACGAGCGGGACGGTCTGGCCAAGGCGGTCGGCGCCAACCCCGGCGACTGTGTCTTCTTCGCTGCGGGCGAACCACGTGACGCGCGTGCGCTCCTGGGTGCTGCCAGGGTAGAGATCGGTAGGCGCTGCGGCCTGATCGACGAGTCGGCCTGGTCGTTCGTGTGGGTCATCGACGCACCGCTGTTCGAGCCGGCTGAGGGCAGCGGGGACGTCGCTATCGGGCACAGCCGCTGGACCGCGGTGCACCACCCGTTCACCGCACCCACACCGCAATGGCGCGATCGCTTCGAGGAGGCGCCGGGCTCCGCGCTGGCCTACGCCTACGACGTGGTCTGCAACGGCAATGAGATCGGCGGGGGATCGATCCGTATCCACCAGCCCGATGTGCAGCAGCGGGTGTTTCGGGTACTCGGGATCTCCGATGACGAGGCTCGGGAGAAATTCGGTTTCCTGCTGGAGGCCTTCCGCTACGGCCCCCCGCCACACGGGGGGATCGCCTTCGGGTGGGACCGGATCTGCATGTTGCTCGCCGGTGCCGACTCGCTGCGCGAGGTCATCGCGTTCCCGAAGTCTGGTGGCGGTCTCGACCCGCTCACCGGTGCTCCCGCCCCGATCACCCGTGAACAGCGCATCGAGGCCGGGGTGGACGCGAAACCCCCCGCGAAGGGATAGCAGGTGCTGCGCCTGCGCGTCACGTGCCCGGCGGAGGCAACGGATGTGGTGCTCGGCTTCTTGCGCAGGGATTCCGGCATGGGGCACGGCTGCACTGTCCACTCTGCAGCTGCTGGTGAACCTGGTCGGCATCGCGCTCGCCGGGGTCCTCGTACTGCGGGCACGCACCCGCCGGGATAACCGCACTCTCCGCCGTCCGCTGGCCCAGGGCTGACCCTTGGACCAGCCACTCCCACTCGGGTGTTGCGGGACCTGCTGGTCGGCCCACGGCGGTACCGTCGCGGTGTGCCAGATAACGGTGCAGCAGATGGGGCCCTTTTCGCCGACGGGCTGTTCGCTGTGCAGGCGCAGGACCGCGCCGAAGCGCGGTTGTCCGCGTCGGCACCGTTGGCGGTCCGGATGCGACCGGCCGCGTTGGAGGAGGTTGTCGGGCAGGACCACCTACTGGCCCCGGGCAGCCCGCTGCGCAGGCTGATCGAGGGAGGCGCCGCGGCGTCGGTGATCCTGTACGGCCCACCGGGGACCGGGAAGACGACGCTGGCTCTGCTGGTCTCGCAGGCGACCGGCCGGCGCTTTGAGGCGATGTCGGCACTGTCGGCCGGGGTCAAAGAGGTCCGCGCCGTCATTGACGGCGCGCGTCGCCGGCTGGGTCGCGAGGGTGGGGACGCCACCGTGCTGTTCATCGACGAGGTGCACCGCTTTTCCCGCACCCAGCAGGATGCACTGCTAGGCGCCGTCGAGGACCGGGTGGTCCTGCTGGTCGCGGCGACAACCGAAAACCCGTTCTTCTCCGTGGTATCGCCGCTGCTGTCCCGCTCGCTCGTGCTGCAATTGCACCCGCTGTCCGACGACGACGTACGAACGCTGATCCAGCGTGCCCTGGCCGACGCGCGCGGCCTGGGCGGGTCGATCACGCTGGAGCGCCCGGCCGAGGAGCATCTGGTGCGGCTTGCCGCGGGAGATGTCCGGCGGGCGCTGACCGCACTGGAGACCGCTGTCGAGGCGGTGACCTCGATGGGCAGCACCGTGGTGGATCTGACCTCCGTCGAGTCGGTCGTGGATCGGGCCGCGGTGCGCTACGACCGGGCCGGGGATCAGCACTACGACGTGACCAGCGCGTTCATCAAAGCGATCCGCGGGTCCGATGTGGACGCGGCGCTGCACTACCTGGCGCGGATGGTCGAGGCAGGCGAGGACCCCCGGTTCATCGCCCGGCGGCTGGTGGTGCACGCGAGCGAGGACGTCGGGATGGCTGACCCGACGGCGTTGCAGACCGCGGTGGCCGCTGCACATGCCGTCCAGCTCATCGGGATGCCTGAGGCCAGGCTCGCGCTGGCTCAGGCCACCGTGCACCTTGCCACCGCACCCAAATCCAACGCGGTGATCACCGCGATCGATGCCGCCTTGGCCGACGTCCGGGCCGGGGCCACCGGCCCGGTCCCGGCCCACCTGCGCGATGGGCACTATGCGGGTTCCGCGCGGCTGGGTCACGCGCAGGGCTACCGCTACCCGCACGATGTGCCCGACGGGGTGCTGGCCCAGCAGTACCCGCCCGATGACCTGGTCGGACGCGACTACTACGAACCCCGCGGGCACGGCGCGGAGCGCGGCCTCGCCGAGCGGGTGTCCAAGCTGCGTCGAATTATCCGCGGCGAGCAGCAATAGTTTCCCCGTCACTGGGTGATCGGCGGGTAGATAAGGAGAACCGGTGTCCCTTGCGTTCAATCGCGCCCTGGCAGAAACGCCACGCATTCTTTACCTGCGCCGTGGCGACGTCGCCGCGGTGGGCGGTGACCATTCTGGCCTATACCTGCAGACACTGCACAACGCGCTGGTCGCCCATGCACAGGGCAAGGTGATCCAGCCACTCAAGCCCTACCTACGCGCCCACGGCAAGGAAGGCCATATCGCCGATCGGATCATCGCCATGCCTGCACACCTCGCGGACCCCGCTATCTCGGGCATCAAGTGGATCGGGAGCAAGCACGACAACCCCAGCCGGGCCGGTCTGGCCCGGGCCAGCGGCGTGATCGTGCTCAACGATCCCCAGACGAACTACCCGATCGCGATCCTCGAAGCCAGCCTGATCAGCGCCTGGCGCACCGCCGCTGTGACCTGTCTGGCCGCCGCCAAGCTGGCTCGTCAGGGCTTCACCGATATCGCTGTCATCGGCTGCGGCGTCATCGGACGGACCCAGATCCTCGCGCTGCTCCAGCAGTTCGACCACATCGGGACCGTCCACGTCTACGACCTCAACCACGCCGCCGCGCAAGCCCTTGCCAGCGACCTCACCGACCAGCATCCCTCGGCCACCGTGCGGGTGGCCAGCAGCGCGGAGGACGCGACACGGCACGGCGACGTCGTCGTCCCGTGCACGGTGACCGACCAGCCCTACATCCGGTTCGCCTGGCTCAAACGCGGCGCTTTCGTCAGCAATGTTTCGATCATGGATGTGCACGAGGACGTCTTCCTCAACGCGGACAAGGTCGTCGTAGACGACTGGGAGCAGAGCAATCGCGAGAAGAAGATCATCAATCAGCTCGTGCTGGCCGGGAAGTTCTCCCGCGAACGGCTACACGCCGAGCTCGGCGAGGTGCTGGGCGGGCGACGCCCCGGCAGGGACAGCGACGAGGAGATCATCGTGCTGAACCCGATGGGTATGGCGGTGGAGGACATCGCCTGCGCTGCGGAGGTGTACATGCGCGCCCGGCGCCAGCAGATCGGTACCTGGCTGGACCTGTACTGACCAGGAGCAACCGTGACACCAGACTCCGTTATCGAGCGTGCGTTGCGCGCCACACAATTCGAGCAGGTCCGGCGGCGGTTGTTCCGGCAACTGCTGGAGTCGCTGCTGTACGAGGGAACGTTGGCCGCGCGTACCGCCGACGACGGGCGCTGCGCTGTCGACGGCATCGACGAGCACGGCGACGCCGTTTCTTACCTGTTCACCGCGACGCGGCGGTACGGGTTCGATCGGGTCCGGCTGGGATCGGAGCCGGTGCTTCGCTGCGGGTCCGGTGGTACCGCCGAGGCCGACTCGACGACGAGATTACTCAGCGAGGTCAGCGGTGGTCTCCGTGCGGACGCGACGCGGCTGGCGACGTTCGCCCGTGAGCTGGAGGAGACCCTGATCAAGGACACCTTCGCGCAGTACCTGCGGGCCCAACGTGGTGATATGCGCGGGCGGCTCTGCGAAATGGACTACGACGCGCTGGAGTCGGCCATCACCGAGGGGCACCCGTACCACCCCGCTTACAAGTCACGGATCGGCTTCGACCTGACGGACAACCTTGCCTGGGGACCGGAGTTCGCCCAAGCCATCCACCCGTTATGGCTGGCCGCTCACCGGAATAGCGCGCTGGTGTCGGTATCCACCGAGCTGCACGAGACCACGTTCCTGTGCGAACAGCTCGGCAGCGTCGTCGTCGAAGAGTTCCGTCAGCGGATCCGTCGGGCCGGAGGGGATCCGGTGGATTACACGTTCGTGCCGGTGCACCCGTGGCAGTGGCGCGAACACGTCAGCCGCGTCTTCGCCGCCCAACTCCGCAATCGAGAACTACTCGTGGTCGGTGAGGATCCACACACTCACCGAGCTCAGCAGTCGCTGCGCACCCTGGCCTGCCGGGACGTCCCCGAACGGGCCTACCTGAAGCTGGCCTTGTCGATCGTGAACACCTCGACCAGCAGGGTGCTCGCCCCGTACACCGTCGGCAACGCGCCGCGGATCTCTGACTGGCTGCGCCGAGTGGTCACCCAGGACGGCTACCTCCGCGAGGAGCTGAGGCTGATCGTGCTGGAGGAGGTGATGGGCGTGGCGGTCGACCCCGCACCGGTGTCCGAGCTGCTGCGTGCGGACACCTACGGCGTGCTGGCCTGCATCTGGCGCCAAAGCCTGCACATCCACCTGGAACCCAGGGAGCAAGCGGTGCCGTTCAACGGGCTCGCCGCACGCGAGCTCGACGGCACCCCGCTGCTGGACCCGTGGGTGCGCGCACTAGGCGTACGGCAGTGGCTCGAGGAGCTGGTCGCGGTGAGCGTCGTGCCGCTCGTGCATCTGCTGCAGGGACACGGCATCGCTCTCGAGGCGCACGCGCAGAACATGGTGCTGGTGCACTCCCACGGCCGCCCGCGGCGGCTGGCGGTCAGGGACTTTCATGACGGGGTGCGGTTTTCCCGGTCTCAGCTGGCCAACCCTGAGCTGTGCCCGGAGCTCGCGGCGACGCCGGCACACCATACGAACCGCAATTCCTTCGTCGAGACCGACGACCCCGACCTCGTCACCGACTTCCTGCTCGACGCGCTGCTGTTCATCAATCTTGGCGAGCTTGCGATGCTCTTGGCGGACTTCTACGGGTTCGGCGAGCAGGAGTTCTGGGCGGTGGTGCGCGGTGGCATTCAGGCCTACCACCGGTGCTTTCCTGAGCTGTCCGACGGGTTCGCGCTATTCGACGTGTTCAAGCCGACCATCGCGGTAGAGCAACTGACGACCCGACGGCTGCTGCCGGAGACCGCCCTGCGGCTGCATGCGGTATCCAACCCGCTGTGCAGCCGGACCACGCGGTAGCCTGACCGCCGTTCACCGGGGGCGGCGTGCAGCTCACCGCGACCGGTCAATCGGCATTTGAGGAGGGCACGTGTCGGCAGGCCAGATCGCCGCGCTGATCGCCGCTGGCGCCTTCGTGGTGCTGGTCGGCCTGCTCGCGGTACCCCTGATCAAGCTGGGGCGTACCCTTGACGAGGCGACGTTGGCGATCCGCAAGGCGAGCGACGAAGCCGATCCGCTGTTCAACGGGGCGAACACCACCGTCACGCACGTGAATGCCCAGTTGGAGAGGCTGGACGGGATCACGGCGAACGCGCAGGCGGTCACCGGCAACGTCTCCGCGCTGACCTCCTTGTTCACCGCGACCCTGGGCGGGCCGCTGGTGCGGGTGGCGGCGTTGTCCTACGGCGTGAGCAAGGCGATGCGAGTGCGCCGCAAGAGTCGCAAGCGCGAAGAACGCGCCGCACGTCAACAACGTGGAAGGCGGAGTGGGGGTCGGCGGTGAAGCGAATTTTCTGGTTCGGCCTGGGTGTTGCGGCCGGAGTTGCAGCGAATCGCAGGGCTGCCGCGGCCGCCCGCCGGATGACCCCTGCAGGCGCCGCCGAGAACGTCGGCTATGCAGTACGAGAACTGGCCGCGGCGGTGGGATCTTTCGGCGCCGAGGTGCGGGCCGGGATGGTCGAGCGGGAAGCCGAACTGCACGCCACCGTTGCCCGGCGTACCGGCATCGATGCTCTACCCGGGCAGGCCGGTGCGCGCGCGGGTAGAACCGCCGCGCGGGCCTAGTCCCTGCCGCACGCCCGCCACCTACACCGCTTTCTCGAGGAAGACCCGTGCAGACCCACGAGATCCGCCAGCGTTTCACCGATCATTTCGAACGCTCCGGGCATACCGTGGTGCCCAGCGCCTCGTTGCTGGTCGACGACCCGAACCTGCTGTTCGTCAATGCCGGCATGGTGCCTTTCAAGCCGTACTTCCTCGGCCAGGCGACGCCCCCCTACAGCCGCGCAACCTCTATCCAGAAGTGTGTGCGTACGCCAGACATCGATGAGGTCGGAAAGACCACGAGGCACAACACCTTCTTCCAGATGGCCGGCAACTTCTCCTTCGGGGACTACTTCAAGCATGGGGCCATCGAGCACGCCTGGCAGTTGGTGACCGGCTCTGTAGGCTCCGGCTGCTATGGCCTTGATCCAGACCGCATCTGGGTCACCGTGTATGCCGACGACGACGAAGCCGAGCAGCTGTGGCGGACGATCGCCGGTATACCCACCGAGCGTATCCAGCGTCGCGGCATGGAGGACAACTTCTGGTCCATGGGCGTGCCCGGACCGTGCGGCCCCTCCTCGGAGATCTACTTTGACCGAGGACCGGAATTCGGTCGCCCCGGTGGCCCGATCGTCGATGAGGATCGCTTCCTGGAAATCTGGAACCTCGTTTTCATGCAGGACGAGCGGGGAGAGTCCACCGGGCCGGGTAAGGGCGACTTCCCGATCCTCGGACCGCTGCCCGCCAAGAACATCGACACCGGGATGGGCGTCGAGCGGGTGGCATTGCTCCTGCAGGGTGTACCCAACGTCTACGAGACCGATCTGCTCCGTCCGGTGATCACCCGCGCCGAGCAGGTCTCCGGCCGGCGCTACGGGCAGGATCCCACCGACGACGTGCGGTTTCGGGTGATCGCCGACCACGCCCGCACCAGCGTCATGCTCATCGGTGACGGGGTGACACCGGGCAATGAGGCACGCGGCTACGTGCTGCGCAGGCTGTTGCGCCGCACCGTTCGATCCGCGCGCCTGCTCGGCGTGACCGAACCGGTGCTCGGAGACATCGTCGCCGTGGTGCACGCCACGATGGGCCCGTCGTACCCGGAGATCGACACCCACTACGAGCGCATCGAGGCGATCGCCTGCGCCGAGGAGGAGGCGTTTCTGGCGACACTGTCGTCCGGGTCGCGAATCTTCGATCTGGCGGTGGCGCGAACCCGCCAGGCCGGTGGCTCGCAGCTGGCCGGGGATCAGGTCTTCCAGCTGCATGACACCTATGGCTTCCCTATCGACCTCACCCTGGAGATGGCCGCCGAGGCCGGCTTATCCGTCGACGAAGCGGGCTTTCGCACGCTGATGGCGCAGCAGCGACAGCGGGCCAAGGCCGACGCCACGGCGCGCCGCTCCGAGCACGGGGATCTCGGCGAGTACCGGTCCGTGCTCGACGCACACGGCCGCACCGATTTCCTGGGCTATACCGATCTGACCGCCGAGGCCAGGGTGATCGGCCTGATCCTGAACGGTGCCGGCGTACCGGCGGCGGGCCAGGGTAGTGCGGTGGAGGTAGTGCTCGACCGCACCCCGTTCTACGCCGAGGGTGGTGGCCAGCAGTCCGACACCGGCCGCCTGATCGGGGACGGGTTCGTCGTTGAGGTGGCCGATGTGCAGTCCCCGGTGGACGGCCTGTCGGTGCACCGGGGGACGGTCGTCTCCGGTGAGGTCCGGCTGGACGCCCCGGCTGTCGCAGAAGTGGACGTCGCCCGCCGGCAGGCGGTGGCTCGGGCACATTCCGCGACGCACCTGGTACACGCCGGTATCCGGCGGGCACTGGGCAGCAGTGCCGCGCAGGCCGGTTCGCTCAACGCCCCCGGCCGGCTGCGTTTCGACTTCACCTCGCCAGGCGGTGCGGTGCCGCCCAGTGTGCTGGCCGACGTCGAGGACGAGGTCAACGAGGTGCTGCTGCGAGCGCTTCCGGTCACCGCCGACGTGATGTCGATGCAGGCCGCCCGCCAGGACGGCGCGATCGCGATGTTCGGCGAGAAGTACGGTGACGCGGTGCGGGTCGTCACGATCGGGGAGTATTCCAAGGAGCTGTGCGGCGGCACTCACGTGGCGAACTCGGCAAATATCGGTCTGGTCAAGCTGCTGTCCGAGGCGTCTATCGGATCCGGGGTGCGCCGGGTGGAGGCGCTGGTGGGGCTGGACGCATTCCGCTTCCTGGCCCGCGAGCACGTGCTGGTCGGGCAGCTTGCCGAGCAGTTCAAGTCCCGGCCCGAGGAATTGCCCGATCGCATCGGTGCGCTCAGTGAGCGGCTACGCGCGGCCGAGCGCGAGCTGGAGCGGCTGCGCGCCGCTGCGGTGCTGTCTTCTGCGGGCATCCTTGCCGAGAGCGCCGAGCAGATCGGCGCGACGGCCCTGGTAGCAGCCGAAACTCCGCCAGGGGTGAGCGGCCCGGACCTGCGGGCGCTGGCGACCGACGTCCGAGGCCGGCTCGGCGAACGGCCCGCGGTGGTGGCGCTGTTCAGCGTGGATCCCGCAGCGAGCAAGGTCTCGTTCGTGGTGGCCACCACCGCCGCCGCCCGGCAGCGGGGAGTGGCGGCGGGTGCGCTGGTGCCGGTGTTCGGGCCTGCGGTCGGTGGTCGCGGTGGCGGTAAGCCGGACCTGGCTCAGGGCGGCGGTACCGAGCCGGCCGGGATTCCGGCCGCAGTGGCGGCGCTGCGCGCCGAGCTCGCCGGGTGGAACGGCGCGTGACCGTGCCCAGTCCAGGCGCATTGCGCGGGCGCAGCGGGGTTATCGGATTAGCTTTTGCCACGCTCAGCCCGCTGAATGTGGCGTGGGCCGGGGGAGACAGTGCCCTGGAGGCGGCGTCGTGACCGGTGCCGGGCGTGGTCGCCGGCTTGGGGTTGATGTCGGTGAGGTGCGGGTAGGGGTTGCGCTATCTGATCCATCCGGGATACTCGCAACGCCCTTGGTTACCCTCAGCCGCGACCGGGCGGGGGGCAGCGACCTCGAGGAGCTGGTCGCACTGATCGTCGAGCACGAGGTTGTGGAGGTGGTGGTCGGGCTCCCGCGCACGCTGGCTGGGCGGCACGGTCCAGCGGCGCGCGCGGCACAGGATTACGCCCGCATTCTGGCGGAGCGGCTCGGTGACGGTGTCCCGGTCCGGCTGACCGACGAGCGCCTCACCACCGTCTCGGCGATCCGGACGCTCGCCGACCGGGGCGTTCGCGGTCGCAAGCAGCGGGCGGTGGTCGACCAGGCTGCTGCGGTGGAGATCCTGCAGGGCTGGCTGGAGCAACGACGGTCCGGCGAACCAGTGGAGGGCGGACCATGACCCCGCCCCCGGCGTGTCCGTCTCTGGTGCACGGTGTGTCGGTCCCTGGTGGCCGGACTGGGCGCATGGCAGGCGGCGTTGTGACCGCCGACGCACTTGGTCCCGCGGAGGCGGCATTGTGACCGACGACCTCGGGCTGTTCAGGGACACTGTTGACGACATGGAGCCACCCCGCGCGCCGAGGCGGACCGGGGGACGGCGGCAGCGACGCCTAGCCCTGGAGCGGCGCCGGCGCCGTATCGTGCTCGGAACCGTACTGCTCGTGCTGATGCTGGCAGCCGGGGGGGTCTTCTTCGGGATACGCCAGCTAGAAGCGTTGCGCAAGACCCCCGACTTCGCCGGCGCCGGCGGTGCGGCGGCCGTCGTGCAGGTCGAGAACGGCCAGAGCCTCAGCGCGATCGGGGCGGCCCTGGTCCGGCGCAACGTGGTCGCCAGCGTTCGGGCTTTCACCCTGGCCGCGGAAGCCGATCCCCGAATCCGAGCGGTCCAGCCCGGCTACTACCAGCTGCGCGAGCAGATGTCCGGTTCCGCCGCGGTGGCGAGGTTGCAGGAACCGGCGGCTCGGGTTGGGCATCTGGAGATCCGCGGTGGTGAGCAACTCGACGATGTCGACCTGCCCGATGGTAAGACGGTCCCTGGGCTGCTCAGCGACATCTCCCGGGCCAGCTGCGCGGTGAACGGCGGGACGAGCACGTGCGTGAGCGCCGAAGAACTTCGCACCGCGATGGGCCAGACCGGCCTCGCCCAGCTCGCTGTGCCGTCCTGGGCCGCCGATCCGATGTCGCAAGTGGAGCCAGGTCGACGCCTGGAGGGTCTGCTGGTTCCGGGTAACTACGACGTGCGCCCTGGCAGTTCGGCGGTGGAGCTGTTGCGTCAGGTCACCAGCACTTCGGTGGCGCGGCTGCTGGCGGCAGGTTTTCCCGCGTCCGCCCCGGGCACCAGTCACAGCGCCTATGAGGTGCTGGTGATCGCCTCGGTGATCGAGCGGGAGGCCATCACCCCGGACTTCCGCCGCGTCTCGCGGGTGATCTACAACCGGCTTGCCGCCGGAATGCCACTGCAGATGGATTCCACCATCAACTATCCGCTGGAACTACAGCAGGTGCGCACATCAGACGCCGACCGGGCCCGGCCGGGTCCGTACAACACCTATCTCAACGTCGGGTTGCCGGCGTCACCGATCGGGTCGCCGAGCGCGGCCGCCGTCGCGGCCGCGCTGGACCCGGAACCTGGGCCCTGGCGGTACTTCGTGAAGTGTCAGCAAGACGGCACTTCCTGCTTCTCGGTGACGATCGAGGAACACGCAGCGGCGGTCCGCGACGCGGTTATCCGCGGCGTGTTCTGACGGCCTGATCTGAGGCCCGCCAGTCTGTCCCCATCCCCGCTGCCATCCACAGCCTGAGTCCGAACCTGCCACCCGGAGCGCGTAGCCGGGACAAGCTGGCGGGTGTGAGCAGCGTGTGGGCGGTCGTGACCGGAGCCGTTGCCGGTGCTGGAGGAGCGGTGCTGCTGCGCCGGGTCCCGCGGGGTGTTCGGGTGCCGACGCTGGCGTGCGGGGCGCTGGTGGCTGCCTTGTGGGCTGTGATCGTCGCCCGGGCGGGGGGGTTGCCGGTGTGGTGGTGGCCGGTCCCGCTGGTGCTGGCCTGGTCCGGCGTGCTGCTGGGGGCCGCCGACGTTGCCGTCAGGCGGTTACCTGATGCCCTCACCTTGCCTGCGTACCCGGTGGTCGCCGTGCTGCTGGCCGTCGCGGCGGTAGGCGTCGAGGATGCCGATCTGATGGTTCGGGCCGTTGTGGGTGCGCTGCTATGGGCGGGTGGGTATGCGGCCGTGCGGTTGATAGCCCCGGGCGCCCTGGGTGGTGGTGACGTGAAGCTGGCAGGCAGCTTGGGCGCGCTCACGGCGGCGTCATCCTGGCCTGGGCTGCTGCTGGCGGTCTTGGCGGCCAGCGCGTTGACCGTAGTCGTCGCCGGACCCGCACGGATGCTCGGCTACCACGACGTTCCCCACGGTCCGGCGATGCTTGCGGCAGCGTGGCTGGTGGTATTACACCCCCCGGTGTGACGAGCTGAAACGCAGCCGATGGACCGGGAATGGTCACCGGGTGCTGGTGGTTGTACGGGATGTCCGGGCCGGGTGGATTGCGTCCCCCGGGTCCACATCAGTTCGCCGCCGCGGATGATCGTTCGGCTGAAGCCGCGGTGCGCCTTTCGCCGAGAGGCGACCAGCCGCTCGGCCCGGACCCTCATCACCTCGATACACATAAGGACGGCAAGCCATGAAGGGTGACCGCACGGAGATCGTCATCGACGCAGGTGGCGCCACCCTGACCTACGAGATCGAGGCCACCCGTAACGGTCGACGAGTAGAGATCACCCACGGTCGCGGCATCATCGAGGTCACCGAGGTTACCCGTGGTGGCACGCCGGTGCGTACGGCCCGGTTCATGGCGTCCCGAGTGCTCGCCCTGGTTGAGCATCCCGTTGCCCGCCCAATCCTGCAGGAGAATAGGCCAGCTACCCACGTCGTTCCCGAACCACGGGTAGCTGGCGGCTCAGTTGTCCTTCAGCCCGCCGGGGCCACCGTGCATGACATAGGCGGGTCCTGACTATCCAGGAATGTGGCGCAGAGTGCCGTCGAGGACCGTGACGGCGTGCCCGGTCAGGTGCACCCGGTGACCGTGGACGGTGGTACGGATCAGGCCAGTACGGGCGGATGCCTGTAGCCCGGTGAGGCTGTCCCGGCCCAGGCGCTGCGACCAGTAGGAGCCCAGGGCGGTGTGGGCACTGCCGGTGACCGGGTCCTCGGGGATGCCTGCGGCGGGTGCGAAGAAGCGCGAGACGAATTCGTAGCCGCTGCCTGGGTCGGCCGCTGGGGCGGTTGCAATGATCCCGCGAATGCTGTCCCGGCACGCCAGGTGGACCAGCGCAGTGACGTCGGGAACCAGCGCGCGGACTCGCCGCAGATCGCGCAACGCGCCCGCTTCGTCGGCGCGTTCGGCGTTCTCGCAGTGGGTGTCCCGTTCTCCCTGGTCGCGCTGCCGAGCGGGGTCATCCTCGGGGATAATCCCGGCTCGGGACCGGTGCTGTTCACGCTGCTGGATGAGTACGCACCGGTCGGGCTGACAATCCTGGTGCTGTCCGGGATTGTGGCGGCCTCCTGCTCCACTGCCAATGGCGCCATTCTCGGCACTGCGGCGGTCGCGGCGCGCAACGTCGTGGGCGTGCAGCTGGAAGATGACGCCCGGGGCAAATGCCGTCTCTTGCGAGCCACCCGGATCACACTGATTCCGGTGGTCGCCATTGCCGTGCTTTTTGCGCTGCGGGTGCCCGGCGGGTGCCCGAGACCGGGATCCTGCTCACTTTGGCCTTCGACGTGATGCTTGCTGCGCTGGCTTTCCCGTTCATCTTCGGCCATTACTGGAGCCGCTCGAGTACTGCTGCCGCAGTGGCAGCTATCACCATCGGGACGATCCTGCGGGTCGGTTTCTTCGTGCTGACGCCAACCATTTATGGCGTCCCGAACACCCTGCTGTACATCCCCAATTCGCTGGTGGGAGGCGGATTCGACGGGTGGGCTACGGTGCTTGCCGTGGCGGCGTCGCTGGTGGTGTTCGTTGGTGTGACGCTGGCTCGCCCGCCAGTGGCGCCGGTGGCCGCGAGGGTAAAGATGCTCGTCGAGCCGCTGCCCGCGCAGGCGGAAGTGGTCGACCCGGCATGACCGTATCGGTGTAGCACCGTGGGACCATGACTGCGTGCTGCGTTGGATCACCGCTGGGGAGTCCCATGGCCCAGCCCTGGTCGCCGTGCTGGAGGGCATGGTCGCCGGGGTTGAGGTCACCTCCAAGGACGTCCAGGCCGAGCTTGCCCGCCGCCGGCTCGGGTACGGACGAGGGGCTCGAATGAAATTCGAGGCCGACGAGGTAGACCTGTTGGGTGGTATCCGGCACGGTCGGACCCTGGGCGGCCCGGTGGCGATCCGGATCGGCAACACCGAGTGGCCCAAGTGGGAGACCGTGATGGCGGCCGACCCGGTAGACCTGGACGTGCTGGCCGCGCAGGCCCGCAACGCGCCGCTGACCCGGCCCCGCCCCGGCCACGCCGACCTGGCTGGGATGATCAAGTACGGCTTCGATGACGCCCGTCCGGTGCTGGAGCGGGCCAGCGCCCGTGAGACAGCTTCCCGAGTCGCCCTGGGAACGGTGGCCAAGGCGTTCCTGCGCCAGATCCTGGGCGCCGAGGTGCTCTCTCATGTGGTGTCCCTGGGCCAGGTGGACGCTCCCGCAGACGTCCTACCCGGATCTCGCGACCTGGAGCGGATCGACGCCAGCCCGGTCCGCGCATTCTCCGAGGATGCGTCGGCCGCGATGATCGCCGAGGTGGACGCGGCGAAAATGGACGGCGACACTCTCGGCGGTGTGGTGGAGGTCGTGGCGTACGGGCTGCCGGTGGGACTGGGCTCCTTCGTGCACGCCGACCGGCGGCTGGACGCCCGGCTGGCCGGTGCATTGATGGGTATCCAGGCCATGAAGGGTGTCGAGGTCGGGGACGGGTTCACCACGGCGCGCCGCCGGGGCAGCGCGGCGCACGACGAGATGGCGCCAGGATCCGACGGTGTGGTCCGCTCCACCAACCGAGCCGGCGGTCTGGAGGGTGGCATGACCAACGGAGAGGTGCTGCGGGTCCGGGTGGCGATGAAGCCGATCTCTACCGTGCCGAAAGCGCTGGCCACCGTAGACGTCGTCACCGGCGAGGCGGCGGTTGCGATCAATCAGCGCTCCGACGTGTGTGCGGTGCCCGCGGCGGGCGTGGTGGCCGAGGCCATGGTCGCGCTGGTGCTCGCCGACGCCGCGCTGGAGAAGTTCGGCGGTGATGCGTTGCCCGAGACCATCCGCAACGCCCGCGCCTACGTCGACACCTACCGGCAGCGCTGACCGGCTTACATGATGAGCGGACCTATCCTGATCCTCATCGGCCCTCCGGGCTCTGGAAAGAGCACAGTAGGGCGGCTGGTGGCCGCCAAGCTCGGTGTGTCGTTTCGCGACTTCGATGATGACCTAGCGAATGAGTGTGGACTTCCGGCTGGTGAACTGGTGGTCAAGTTGGGTAGGGAGAGATTCAGCGAGGTTGAGAGCAGCCTTATTGGTGCTGTTCTTGCGGATCACGGGGGGGTGCTGGCTCTTGGCGGTGGCACGCCACTGAATCCCGCGATTCAAGAACAATTGAAGCCGTTCTGCACGGTATTCCTCGACGTGGAGCTGGATGAGCTGCTTCGCCGTGAGGGATTGGTTCCGCTTCACCCGTGGCTGCTCCCACATCCTCGGGCGCATCTTCGGCAATTACTCGCGCAACGACGTCCGATCTATGAAGCCGTGTCGAAATCGGTGGTGTCGACGACAGGTCGTTGTGCTGAGGACGTAGCGGCAGAGGTACTACTGACCTTGCACAGGTGACTCGGGGGAATTGGCGTAGAGGCGGGAGGAGTGGGATGAGCGAAACCGCCGGATCGGGGCCGGCTGGTGAGACCGAACCGCTGCGGATCCGGGTAGCAACGTCGCAGCCTTATGATGTCGTCGTCGGGCGGTACCTGCGGGCGGAACTGGTGGCCGCGGTGGGCAGCGGGGCCGTGGCGATCATTCATCAGCCGATCATGGCCGAGCTCGCCGAGTCCTTGCGCGGCGTGCTGGAGTTCACCGGTGCGGACGCTTGCCGCATCGAGGTGCCCGATGCCGAGGACGGCAAGACGCTGTCGGTGGCGGGATTCTGTTGGGATGTGCTGGGCAAAGTCGGTCTGGACCGCGCGGGCACCGTGTTAGGTCTTGGCGGTGGGGCCGCTACTGATCTCGCCGGCTTCGTCGCCGCCAACTGGCTGCGCGGGGTGCGGGTGGTGCAAGTACCCACGACACTGCTGGCGATGGTAGATGCCGCTGTGGGCGGTAAGACCGGGATCAACACCGAGGCCGGCAAAAACCTGGTCGGCGCGTTCCACGAGCCCGCCGCGGTGCTGGTGGACCTTGCAACCCTGCATACGCTGCCCCGAGCCGAGCTTGTCGCCGGGATGGCTGAAGTGGTCAAGGCGGGGTTCATCGCCGATCCGGTGATCCTGGAACTGATCGAGGACGACCCAGCCGCTGCGCTGGATCCATTCGGCCCTGTGTTGGAAGACCTGGTCGCCCGCGCGATCCGGGTGAAGGCCGATGTGGTGGCCGCTGACCTGCGTGAATCCTACCGGCGTGAGGTGCTCAACTATGGGCATACCCTGGGCCACGCCGTGGAGCGTCGGGAGAGCTACCGGTGGCGGCACGGCGCTGCGGTGAGCGTCGGCATGGTCTTTGCCGCCGAGTTGGCCCGACTCGCCGGACGGCTCGACGATGCCATCGTGCAGCGGCATCGCCGGCTGCTCAGCTCGCTCGGTCTGCCCACCAGCTATGACGCCGACGCCCTGCCGGACCTGCTCGAGGGAATGCGTAACGACAAGAAGACCCGGTCGGGGGTGTTGCGGTTCGTGGTGCTCGACGAGCTGGCGAAACCCGGGCGGCTGGAGGATCCGGACCCGGAACTGCTCGCCGCAGCCTACGCCGCGGTGGCCGGCGGGACGGAGCGCCCGGAATGAAAGTGCTGGTGCTCAACGGGCCCAACCTGGGCCGGCTCGGGACCCGCGAGCCCGACGTCTACGGCGCAACCAGCTACAGCGACCTGGTGGCGCTGTGCCAGCGGGCCGGAGCCGAGCTGGGGCTAGAGGTGGACGTGCGGCAGACCGACCACGAGGGCGTCATGATGAGCTGGCTGCACGAGGCCGCCGATACCAGGACCCCGGTGGTGCTCAACGCCGGCGCGTGGACGCACTACTCGATCGCGCTGCGCGACGCCGCTGCGCAGTTGCCGGCGCCGCTGGTGGAGGTGCACATCAGCAACGTGCACGCGCGCGAACCCTTCCGGCACCACAGCCACATTTCGGCCATCGCCTCCGGAGTCATCGTCGGTCTGGGTGTCGACGGTTATCCACTCGCGCTGCGTTGGATCGCTGGCCGCGCCAGTATCTGAGGGCGCTCACCGAGCATGGGTACTACCGTCGGACCCATGTCCCATCCTCGGCGCCGCCAGGCGCTCCGCGAGCGGCTACGTGAGCTGCAACTCGATGCGCTGCTGGTCACCGGTCTGCTCAATGTCCGTTACCTCACCGGATTCACCGGATCCAATGGCGCCCTGTTGGTGCATACGGAAGGCGACCAGCGCAGCGTGTTCGCCACCGACGGCCGCTACCGGACACAGTCCCAGCGCCAGGTGCCAGATCTGCGTCGGGTGATCGAGAGGGCCGGCCACCTGCGGCTGGCCAAGGAGGCCACCGAGGCGGGGATCGGCCGGCTGGGGTTCGAGAGCCATGTCGTGACGGTGGAAGGGCACGCCGCCCTGGCGAAGGTTACCGGCGTGGAGCGGCTGGTCGCCGTCTCGCGGCCGGTGGAGGCGCTGCGGCTGATCAAAGACGATACCGAGGTCGCCGCGCTGCGTGCGGCCTGCGCGGCCGCCGACACCGCCCTGGCCGCGCTATTGGCTGATGGTGGGTTGCGTCCGGGCCGCACTGAGCGCGAAGTGGGCCGCGACTTGGAGGCTCGGATGGTGACGGCGGGCGCCGCTGGTCCCTCGTTCGACACCATCGTGGCGACCGGCGCGAATTCCGCGGTTCCGCACCACCGCCCCACCGATGCCGAGCTGTGCCGCGGCGACTTGGTGAAGCTGGACTTCGGTGCCCTGGTCGACGGCTATCACTCCGACATGACCCGCACTGTGGTGCTGGGCGAGCCGGCTGGATGGCAGCGCGATGTCTACGACGTGGTCGCCGCGGCGCAGGCCGCCGGGTGTGCCGCGCTGCAGGCCGGGGCCGAAGTCCGCGATGTGGACGCGGCTGCCCGCGATGTGATCGTCCACGCCGGGCACGGCGAGCAGTTCGTGCACGGTCTCGGGCACGGGGTCGGTCTGCAGATCCACGAGGCTCCGGCGTTGTCGCAGTTCGGCGTCGGTACACTGGAGCCAGGCATGACGGTCACCGTCGAGCCGGGCGTCTACCTGGCAGACCGGGGCGGCGTGCGTATCGAGGACACCCTCGTCGTTTCCGACGGCGAGCCTGAGCTCCTCACCCTGACCAAGAAGGACCTCGTGGTCGTTCCCTGCTTGTGATGCTGTGCTGCTGATGATGAGGCTTGATTGGGTATGAACGGAGTGACGGGCTGACGTGGCCACCACCAACGACCTGAAAAACGGACTCGTGCTCAACCTCGACGGCCAGCTGTGGTCGGTCGTGAAATTCCAGCATGTCAAACCAGGTAAGGGCGGCGCCTTCGTGCGAACCACCCTGAAGAACGTGCTGTCCGGCAAGGTCGTGGACAAGACCTTCACCGCGGGCACCTCGGTTGACACCGCCACCGTTGACCGGCGCGAGATGACCTACCTGTACCCCGACGGCGCCGACTTCGTCTTCATGGACACCGGCACCTTCGAGCAGATCACCGTTCCCGGTGAGACCGTCGGAGATGCGGCGAGGTACCTGCTGGACAACCAGACCGCGCTGGTTGCCGTGCACGACGGCACCCCGCTTTATGTCGAGCTGCCCACCTCGGTGGAGTTGGTGATCTCACATACCGATCCGGGCCTGCAGGGAGACCGATCGACTGGCGGCACCAAGCCCGCCACGCTGGAGACCGGCGCAGAGATTCAAGTGCCGCTGTTCGTCACCACCGGCGAGAAGGTCAAAGTCGATACCCGGGACGGTCGCTACCTCGGCCGCATCAGCTCCTGACGTGGGAGCCCGCAGCAAGGCCCGTAAACGCGCCGTCGACATCCTTTTCGAATCCGACCTGCGCGGGCTGGATCCGCTGGCTCTACTCGCCGAGCGGGTCGGGGCGCCGGATCTGCCCCCCGTCAGCGACTACGCCGTCTCCCTGGTGAACGGCGTGGTAGAGCACCAGCAGGACATCGACCGGATGCTCGCCGAGCAGGCCCGGGGTTGGACCGTTGAGCGGATGCCCGCGGTGGACCGCGCGGTGCTCCGGCTGGGCGTGTTCGAACTGCTGTTCTCCGACGAGGTGGACGATGCAGTGGCCATCGACGAGGCCATCGAGCTGGCCAAGTCGCTGTCCACTGACGACTCGCCGCGATTCGTCAATGGCGTGCTTGGCACGCTAGCGCGCCAAGCACGCTCATGAGTGGCGTCAGTGCTCCAGCACTGCCCTAAACACTGATGCCACTCACGACTCTTCCTTGGCAGGGCGAGCTTCTGGAGGTAGCACTCCCCAGCCGATCAGCTGCTCGGTGAGATCGCCTGGCGACATGTCGTAGATGATCGCCAGCGAGCGCAGATCCTCGGTGCGGATGGACAGCACCTTGCCGTTGTAGTCGCCGCGCTGGCTCTGGATCGTCGCGGCGTACCGAGCCAGTGGACCTACCTTGTCCACCGGCAAC
>JBOHGX010000209.1:0-4311 GCA_050700255.1 Pseudonocardiaceae bacterium | reverse complement strand
GTCGGTGACCGCGAGCACGGTGTGCGCGGCGATCAGCGAGTGCCGCAGCGCCAGGTGCCGCTCCGCCTCCGGAGCGGCCCATTGCGCCGTGTTGACGACCTCGACGGTGAGCTGCAGCACGCCGTAGGGACCCTCCAGCCGCCGCGCGGACAGCCGAACCTCGCCCTCGAGCGGCCAGCGCTGCCGGGTGAGGCCGTCGGTGGTCTCGGTGCCACCGGGGACGGTGACCGGGACCACCTGCTCGGTGTCCAGCAAATCCGCTACCGATAACACCGAGTCGATCTCGTGCTCAACCGCCTCGTCGAACTCGGGCACCGGCCCGTCTCCACCGCTGCGGTGCTGCAACTGCAGGAACCGCAAGCGAATGTGCAGTACCGGGTCGGTGCCGGGCTCCAGCATGCACTCCAGGTGGGAAAACGCATGCTCGCCGTGCCCGGCGTCAGCATAGGCAGGGGGCACGAGCACCCCCCACTGCCAGCGGACCTGGTTCTTGCGTGCCGACGCGCGGTACGGGTACAGCAGGTAACCCTCGTACAGAACGGCGTCGGCCACCTGCCGGGCGACGTCCATCGGGGCTGTCATCATCCTCCCTCCGCGGTGCGCTCGCGGGCCGCGTCCAGCACGGTGATGACTGCGTCGTCCCAGGTGGGCAAGGCGCGGGTGGCGCGGAACTCGGCGAGCGCGTCGATCGTGTCGCGGCGCAACCGCAGCCACCCGCTGCCGGGGAAGTGAATGTCCATCATCTCGCGCCACACCGCTGCCGGCATCTGGTATCGGGCCTCGGCGTGCCACGGCACCTGCTCGATCCACATCCCATTCTCGCCGTCGCCGAATATGGTCCCGCTGAACAGCAGGATGAACGGAATCTCCCCATCTTCGAGGGCGTGGAAGTATCGACCTGCGGTGACCTCCATGTCGTAGCTGCACGGCACGGTTATCTCGACCTCGATGCTGCCGGTGAAGCTGGCGACGACCGTCGAGGTGTTGGCGAACTGGAATGGCTTGAGGGTGTCGCCCCAGCGTCTGCGCTCGCCGAACAGCTCAAGCAGCCGCTCGGCTTCCGCCTCGCCGTACCCGCGGCGCGCTGGCTCGATCCTGATCTGGCAACGCAGCGCGATAGCTCGCACCCGCTGCCCGGCGGCCGCGCCGATCCGCAGCCGGAACAGCAGCGTGGGCGCCATGGCGTAACGCTCGGGCTGCACGTCGAGGCAGGTGAAGGACAGCTCAGTCATTGGCGGATCCCATCTCGGGCGCCACGAGCTCGCTGCGCTCCCGCAGGCCGGCGAAGAACTCGTGGATCGCCGTCCACGCCTCCTCGCCGCCGTCGAAGCCCTTCCAGTGCATGCGGACCAGACCGACCAGCTGGTAGCAGGCGTCGATCGGGACCAGGAAGCATTCGAACCCGCTGTCGCCCTTGTACACCAGCAGCGCCTCGACATCAGGTTTCAGGTCGGCCAGGGTCGGGGTCGCCTCGAGCAGATCCGTCCAGGCCTCCAGCGACAGCAGCGATTCCGTTGCCCCTGCCGGGCTCGGGTAAAAGGCGACGGTCTGCCCGAGCGCGCTGTTGGCGAAGAAGAACGCCATCGCCACCGGGATACCGATCGAGTCCCACGTCGCCGCAGCTACCGGCACGTCGGCGGCGTACCGGTAGCGTTCGGGCACTGCCTTGTACCGCCCACGCGCCGCGCCCTCTTGGGTGAACAGCAGGGCGCACGGGCGGCAGGTGCACATCAGACCGCGACCTTCGACGTCGACCACGTGCCCGTGCCACTCGCCGATCGGCTCGGCGCACATCTCGCAACGCTCGACCTGCTCGGTCGGGGGTGGTGGCGGGGCAGCGGCGCCCGCCACGAAGCGCCGCAACCCCCCCTTCATGACACCACCTGAGCGGGGACCGCGATCCGGACCCCGTCATTCTCGGACAGCAGCGGCAGCGGATCGAGATGCACTGCGGCCGTTGCTGGACCCGCGTTGCCGGGCCCGCTCGATCCACGGCCGGCCCGGACCACGTTGTATCGCTGCGCACAGTGGGGGCAGGCCAGCAAGGCCCCCTCCAGCTCCGCGCCGGTCAGCCCGGAGCCGCAGGCCGGGCAGTAGTCGGCGTAGGCATACAGGCTGCCTGCCACGTTGCAGACCACCGCCGCGGTGCCGGCGACCAACATCGGCACCACCTGACCCTGACCGAGGTCCTCGATCCCGTCGACCTGGATCCAGGTCGACGCCGGTGGCTCCGGTTGCTTGCTCACCTGGTGCAGCGGCAGCAGGGTGCGTCCCTCGCCCGGTCCCGCGGACAGGGGCGAAACGGGATCGGGAGCCACCCCCTCGACCTCCACCTTGGTGACCTCCGGAGCGACGTCCTCGATTCCCTTCTCGATAGCCATCTTCACGGTGAGCGCGGAGGAGGGGCAGCCATCACAGCTGCCCGCCAACCGCAACCGCACCGTGCCGTCGGGGTCCAGCCCGAGGTACTCGACGTCACCTGCGTGCGAGCCCAGGTAGGGCCGGACCTTGTCCAGCGCGGCGAGAACGCGTTGCTCGGTGTCCTGCGGGTGCAGGTCGTGCAGGACCAGCAAACCCGCCACCATACGGTCACCGAGCAGCGGAGCGGCGGCCTGCTCGTCGAGCAACTCCATGATGCGGGCCAGGCCCGCACCGTAGAACTCGACCAGCAGACCGACCAGCTCCTCGGCTCGCCCGGCGGTCGCCGGATCGGAGGTCGAGGCGAACTCCGCGAGTAGCGCCTCGACCTGCGACCCGACCGCCTGGATATCCACTGTGTTACCAGTGGGCACTGTGTTACTAGCGGGCACGACTCAGCCGCCTGTGTTGAATGCGTGTGGCGTGTGCAGTCGCTGCAATTCTTGGCCCTTTCCTAGATACATGTGTACGCCGCAGGGCAGGCACGGGTCGAAGCTGCGCACCGCCCGCATGATGTCGATGCCCTTGAAGTTCTCCGGGGGGTTCTCCTCGAAGATCGGCGTGTTCTGCACGGCGTCCTCGTAGGGGCCCGGAGTTCCGTAGATATCGCGGACACTGCCGTTCCACGGGGTGGGCGGGTACGGGTGGTAGTTGGCAATCTTCCCGTCCTGGATCACCATGTGGTGCGACAGCACGCCACGGACCGCCTCGGTCCATCCACAGCTGACCGCTTCCTTGGGCACCTTGAAGGGCTCCCAGGTCTTGGTGCGGCCAGCGCGCACCTCGGCCAGGGCCTTCTCCACGCAGTGCAGCGCAATAGCGGCGGAATAGACCTGGAAGTAGGTCCGTGCCCGGTTGCGCTCGATCGCGTTGGACAGCGGCTTGCCGGCCTTGTCGTACGGGATCTTCCACTCGAACGAGACCTCGGGCTTGGTTATCGTCCTCGGCAGGTTGATCACCACGCTCTTGCCGGTGGCCTTCACGGCGCCGGTGTCCACCAGGCCAGCCAGCGCCGTCGCCCACAGCCGGGCGATGGGCCCGCCGCCGGTGTCCAAGGCGAGGTGGTCCTGACCGTCGAACCACCGAGGCGACATGGTCCAGCTGTATGCGCCGCTGAAGTCGCGCTTGGCCGGCCGCGGAATGGTGTGCTGGTTCCACGGGTGTCGCCGGTCGACCGGGTTACCCAGTGGGTCCTTGTCGACGAACGTCTCCTGGCCGTCCCAGTCCTCGTAGTACGAGGAGCCGAGCAGGATCCGCAACCCCAGGTTGATCTTCACCAGATCATTGGTGACCAGCTTGCCGTCCACCACTACACCGGGGGTGACGAACATCTTGCGACCCCAGTTGGTCATGTTGTTGTACTGGAAGTCGCAGTGCTCCGGGTCGTTGAGAGCACCCCAGCAACCCAGCAGCACCCGGCGTCGGCCGACTTCCTCGTAGCCAGGCATCGCCTCGTAGAAGAAGTCGAAGAGGTCGTCGTGCAACGGCACGATCCGCTTGCAGAACTCCACGTACCGCATGAGGCGGGTGTAGTAGTCGGTGAACAGCTGGTGGGTGGCGACGGTGCCGACGCCGCCCGGGTAGAGCGTGGAGGGGTGCACGTGGCGGCCCTCCATGAGGCAGAACATCTCTCGCGTGTAGCGGGAGACCTGCAGTGCCTCGCGGTAGAACTCACCCGACAGCGGGTTGAGCGCCCGCATGATGTCGCCGATGTACTTGTAGCCGTGCGCCTCGACATTCGGTGCCTCGGTGCGGTTGGCCTGCTCGAGGACGCCAGGGTTGGTCTCGGCGACCATCTTCTCGCAGTAGTCGACCCCGACCAGGTTCTCCTGGAAGATGTTGTGGTCGAACATGTACTCGGCGCATTCGCCCAGGTTGATAACCCATTCACCG
>JBOHGX010000208.1:0-17105 GCA_050700255.1 Pseudonocardiaceae bacterium | reverse complement strand
TGCTGGCCGGACTAGACGACACCGACACCGGGCGCGCACACGCCGAAGAGCTGCTGGCCGCCGCCCAATCGGACGAGCGCTAGTTCCGGCGCGCCTCCCCGGCCAGCGACGGGGATTTTGCCACCATCACCGGCATGAGAATCTCCGGTCTGCTCAACCGACCCGGTCATGAGCTGCCCGGCGTCAGTGGGTTGGCCAAGGTGGACCGTCGCACCGACGAGCTGGTACGCCGTGTCGGTCCCGGCGACATCGCGGTGCTCGACCAGGTCGATCTGGACCGCAGGACCGCCGATGCTTTGGTGGCCGCCGGCGTTGCCGGGGTGGTCAATGCCGCACCGTCGATCTCCGGCCGATTCCCGAACCTGGGCCCGGAGATCCTGGTGGCCGCGGGCGTCGTCCTCGTCGATGGGGTCGGTCCGGAGGTGATGCGGATCAAGGACGGCACCCGGTTGCGGCTGCACGAGGGCGGGGTGTACGTCGGGGACACCGAGCATGCCCGCGGCATCGAGCAGACCGCCGACTCGATCGCCGACCTGATGATCGAAGCCAAGTCCGGGCTATCCGCCCAGCTGGAGGCGTTCTCCGCGAACACCATCGAATTCCTCAGGCACGAGCGCGCCCTGATCATCGACCGGGTCGGCGTACCCGACGTCGAGGTCTCCCTCCACGGTCGGGACGTGCTGGTCGTGGCGGCGGGTTACAACCACACCGCCGACCTGGCCGCACTCAAGCACTTCATCCACGAATACCATCCGGTGTTGATCGGCGTCGAAGCAGGTGCCGACGCACTGCATGCCGCCGGGTTTCGGCCGCATCTCATCGTCGGTGACCCGCGCCAGGTCAAGACCAGCACGCTCAAGGTGGCCCAAGAGGTTGTGGTACCCGCCCAACCTGATGGCTTCGCCCCAGGGTTGGAGCGAATCCAGGACCTCGGGATCGGCGCGGTGACCTTTCCGGCAATGAGCAACCCGGAGGATCTCGCTCTGCTGCTGGCCGAGGCGCACGGTGCCGCGCTCGTGATCACCGTCGGGTTCCAGGCCACCCTGCACGAGTTCCTCGACCGGGGCCGGTCGGGGTCCAACCCGTCCACCTTTCTCACCCGGCTGAGGCTGGGCAGCAAACTCGTCGACGGTCATGCCGTCGCCGCGCTGTACCGCAGCCGGGTGTCGGCCGGGGCGGTGTTGCTCATCGTGCTCGCCGCCTTCCTCGCGGTCGCTGCGGCGCTGCTGGTCTCGAACATCGGAGGCGCCTACAGCGTGCTGGTCAGCGACACCTGGAACGACGTCGTCTCTTGGGTCAAGGGGTTGGGATAGGCCGTGATCTCACTGCGGTACCACGTGATCTCCATCGCCGCCGTTTTCCTCGCCCTGGCCCTTGGGGTGGTGCTCGGGTCCACCGCGATCAGCGACCGGCTGTTGTCCGGGCTCAGCTCAAACCGCGATCAGTTGGGTCGCCAGGTGAGCGACCTCGAGGCGCAGAGCAATGCGCTGCGCGCCCGGTTGGCCGATGCCGACGTCTTCGGTGCCGCGGTCGGTCCTCGCGCGGTTGCCGGCACCTTGCGTGGTCGCACCGTGGTGCTCGTCACTACTGTGGACGCCGATCCGGCCGACCGGGACGCCGTGACGGTGCTACTGGGAAACGCCGGTGCGACCGTGACCGGTGAACTGCAGCTGACCGAGGCGTTCACCGACCCGTCCCGCTCCGATCAACTCAGCGAACTCACCACCCGACTGCTGCCGGCTGGGCTGCGACTGCCCACCGCGCCGGACGCCGGGACACTGGCTGGTGGGCTGCTCGGCTCACTGCTGCTGACCAACCCACAGAGCGGGAAAGTGCAGGCTACGCCAGCTGAGACCACTGCAGTCATCGCCGGGCTCGGTGACGGTGGTTTCGTGCGGGTCGGTCCGCAGCCCCGGCCGGCTCAACTTGCGGTGGTGCTCACCGGCGGGGCGAGTCGCGGCGACGGCAGCGGTGACCGGGCCGGCATCCTGGCCCGCTTCGCCACCCAGTTGGACCGTTCCGGCACGGGCACGGTGCTCGCCGGTAGGCCTGGGTCAGGTGAGGGCAACGGTCCGATCGGCGTGGTGCGAGCCGACACCGTGGCTACCTCGGTGCTGTCCACCGTCGACGACGTCAGCACGTCGGCTGGGCGGGTAGTGACGGTTCTCGCGCTGGCCGAGCAGGCGGACGGTCGGGCAGGACGGTACGGTACCGGCGGCAACGCGCAGGCTGTGGTTCCCGCCATCCAGGGTTGATCGGCGCGTTGGCTCCGCGGAGCGGAGCGGATGCTCTCAGGGTTACCGTGAGGCGCAGTGTTACCGTGAGGCTCCGTGGTCGGTGGCGTGCCGCCAGGTGGCCGGTGGCGTGCCGCCAGCTACCGCATAACCGGTCATTGATGGAAAGGGCCGGTCCGGACCACGGGAGACGGTCTTGGCGAAGCACGCCCGCCCAACCAGGTACCTTTTCGTCACCGGAGGCGTCGCCTCCTCGCTGGGCAAGGGGCTCACCGCGTCCAGCCTCGGCCAGCTGCTGACCGCTCGCGGCCTGCGGGTGACCATGCAGAAACTCGATCCCTATCTCAACGTCGATCCGGGGACGATGAACCCGTTCCAGCACGGTGAGGTGTTCGTCACCGAGGACGGTGCCGAGACCGACTTGGACATCGGGCACTACGAGCGGTTCCTGGACCGCGACCTCGGCTGCAATGCCAACGTCACCACGGGTCAGGTCTACTCGGCGGTGATCGCCAAGGAGCGCCGGGGGGAATACCTCGGCGACACCCTGCAGGTGATCCCGCACATCACTGATGAGATCAAGTCTCGGATCATGGCCATGTCCGAGCCCGGCGACGATGGCCGTCCACCGGATGTGGTGATCACCGAGGTCGGTGGGACGGTGGGTGACATCGAGTCGCTGCCGTTCCTGGAGGCCGCTCGCCAGGTGCGCCACGACGTCGGGCGGGACAACTGCTTTTTCCTGCATGTCTCGCTGGTGCCCTACCTTGCCCCGTCCGGTGAGCTGAAGACCAAGCCGACCCAGCACTCCGTGGCGACCTTGCGCAGCATCGGTATCCAGCCCGATGCGCTGGTCTGCCGCGCCGATCGGGAAATCCCGGAAGGGCTCAAGAGCAAGATTGCGGCGATGTCCGATGTAGACATCGACGGGGTGGTCGCAGCCCCGGACGCACCGTCGATCTACGACATCCCCAAGGTGTTGCACTCCGAGGGCTTGGATGCCTATGTGGTGCGCCGGCTCGGGTTGCCTTTCCGGGACGTGGACTGGACGGAATGGGGCGACCTGCTGGACCGGGTGCATGCTCCGACGGAGCTGGTACGGATCGCCCTGGTGGGCAAGTATGTCGACCTACCGGACGCCTACCTGTCGGTGACTGAGGCGCTGCGGGCTGGGGGGTTCGCGCACCGGGCCAAGGTCGAGGTCCACTGGGTGCCTTCGGACACCTGCGAGACTCCGGCGGGCGCACAGTCCGCCCTGCACGGGATGGACGGGGTGTTGGTGCCCGGCGGGTTCGGGATCCGTGGGATCGAGGGCAAGATCGGGGCCATCCATCATGCGCGCACCCGCGGCATCCCCGCGCTGGGGCTGTGCCTGGGCCTGCAGTGCATGGTGATCGAAGCCGCCCGGAACCTGGCCGGGCTCGACGGCGCGGGCTCGACCGAGTTCGACGAGGCCAGCCCCCATGCGGTGATCTCCACGATGCCCGATCAGACCGACGTGGTGGCTGGCGAGCGTGACATGGGCGGCACGATGCGACTGGGCGCCTACCCGGCGTCGCTGGTGCCGGACTCCGTGGTGGCCACGGCGTACGGCGTGACCGAGGTCTCCGAGCGGCACCGGCACCGCTATGAGGTGAACAACGCCTACCGAGACAAGCTCGCCGCTGCGGGTCTGGTGATCAGTGGAACGTCTCCCGATGGCCATCTGGTCGAGTTCGTCGAGTTGCCCATGTCCACCCATCCGTTCTTCGTCGGTACCCAGGCCCATCCCGAGCTGATCAGCCGGCCCACCCGTCCGCATCCGCTGTTCGTGGCGTTCGTTCAGGCAGCACTGAACTATCGGGCCGCCGACCGGTTGCCGGTCGAGCTGCCGGATGAGCCGCGGTGACTTCGCGGCACGAGTTCGCGGTGTCGAGCAGCGACACCTTGTACGCTGGCCGGGTCCTCGCACTGCGACTGGATCAGGTGCTGATGCCCGGTGGGCGGACCGCTGGACGCGAGGTTGTCGAGCACCCCGGTTCGGTGGCAATTCTGCCGTTGCATGACGACGACTCAGTGGTGATGATCGACCAATACCGGCATCCGGTGGGCCGCCGACTTCGAGAGCTGCCCGCCGGACTGCTCGACGCCCCGGGCGAGGACCCGGTGACGACCGCCCGCCGCGAGCTGGTGGAGGAAGTCGGCTACACCGCGCGGGACTGGTCGGTACTCGTCGACATGGTGGCTTCGCCGGGATTCAGCGACGAGGCGGTGCGGGTGTTCCTGGCCTGCGGGCTGACCGAAGTCGGCCGGCCCACCGGTGACGACGACGAGGAGGCCGACCTGCATGTGGTCCGGCTGCCGATGGCCGAAGCGGTGCGTCAGGTACTGGCAGGCGAGATCGTCAGTGCGCCGACAGTCGCCGGTCTGCTTGCACTGAAAGCGGCGCTGGCTGGCGGTGTGGCGCTGCGGCCGGTTGACGCACCGTGGCCGGACCAGCCGACGCGGTTCGCGGCGCGCTGCCACTGACCCGATCTTCGGTGTTAATTTCTGAGCTGTAGGCCCTGCCGATCGATGCCGCCTTGGGCGAGTATCAAAACGCCATCAATGATTGCACCATATGATGCCGACCCATATAGGGACCCATATAGGGACCCATATAGGGAAAGTGAACATAACGCGGCAACTCCACTGATCATGGCGGCATTCGCATCAGATCTACCGATCCGGTTCGCCGATCACCGCGGCTGAGGTCGCCCGTCCTGGGCTGGCTACGCTAGCCGGATGTCCGCCGAGCTGATCCGGCGGTGGGAGGTGGTGCCCGGTGAGCGGCGACGACTGCCTCCCCCCGCATGGCAGGTCCTCGCCCCAGTCCGTCGCTGAGGGCGAGATGTCCACCCGGATACGGGCATTGGACTGGTCTGGCACACCGGTCGGGCCGATCCAGGACTGGCCGCAGAACCTGTGCACCGCCGTGGGAATCATGCTCGAGTCCCGGCACCCCATGCTGATCTGGTGGGGGCCCGAGTTCACGGTGTTCTACAACGATGCCTTCATGGCACTGGCCGGCAGCAAGCATCCAGCGGGTCTGGGTCAACACGGCTGGGAGATGTTCGCCGACATCTGGCCGACCATCGGGCCGATGCTCAATGGGGTGTTGTCCACCGGTGCGGCGACCTGGGTCGACGACCAGCTGTTAGTGATGGACCGGAGCGGCCTGGAGGAGGAGACGTACTGGACTTACTCCTACAGCCCGATCCGCGATATCGACGGAGGCGTCGACGGGGTATTCACGGCCACAACTGACACTACGGCGCGGGTGCTGGGCGAGCGCCGATTGCGGACATTGCATGAATTGGGGGAAATCGCCGCCGTAGAGGCAGCAACCGTCGAGCACGCCTGCGCTGCGGCGCTACGGGTCCTGACCCATAACCACGCCGACGTGCCTTACGCGCTGGCCTACGTGCTCGACGACGACGCGGCGAGCGCGCGCCTGGTTGCCTCCTTCGGCCTGCGCGCCGGCAGCCCAACGGTGCCCGCGTCGTTACCGGACCCGCGGTATGGCGCCGACATCTGGAAGGTAGCGACCACAGGCCAAGCCACGCTGAGCAGTGACCTCAACCACGCAACGTTTCTCGGCGGGGACGGCACGATAGGTGAGGCCTCGCCCCGCGCAGCGGTGGTGCTGCCGCTGGTGGCAGGCGGCCGGCCCACGGGGGCGTTGGTCACAGGGGTGAGCCCGTACCGGGCGCTGGACGACGACTACCGGTCGTTCTTCGACTTGGTGGCGGACCAGGTCTCGACAGTGGTGGCCGACGTACGGGCCTACCAAGCCGAGCGGCGGCGAGCGGAGGCGCTGGCGCAGCTGGACCGGGTCAAGACCGACTTCTTCGCCAACATCAGCCACGAGTTCCGCACTCCGCTGACATTGATGATGGGCCCGCTCGCGGAGCTGCGCGCCGCACCGGCGGTGACTGCCAACGCCCGGTCACGCGAGAACGTGGAGATGGTCCACCGCAATGGGTTGCGGCTGGGCAAGCTGGTGAACAGCCTGCTGGACTTCTCCCGCATCCAGGCCAGCCGGCTGGACGCTGCCTACGAGCCGGTGGACCTCGCCGCGTTCACATTGGAGTTGGCCAGCGTGTTCCGGGCAGCGGTGGAGCGGGCGGGGTTGGTGTTCGAGCTGGACTGCCCTGCGCTTGACGAGGCGGTGCACGTCGACCGGGACATGTGGGAGAAGATCGTCCTGAACCTGCTGTCCAACGCACTGAAGTTCACCTTCGACGGGCGTATCACCGTGTCGTTGCGGGCTGAGATGTCCTCGACAACCTCCTCGGCAGGGTCGCGAGTGGCGGTGTTGCGGGTGGCCGACACCGGAACCGGTGTCGCGACAGAGAACCTGCCGCGGCTGTTCGAGCGTTTCTACCGCGCGGAGCATGCCAAATCGCGTTCCGCGGAGGGCAGCGGGATCGGCTTGGCCCTGGTGCGAGAACTGGTCGAGCTGCACGGGGGCACGATCACGGTGCAGTCCACGGTTGACATGGGCACGACATTCACCGTCACGTTGCCGTTCGGATGCGAACACCTGCCCGCCACGCAGCTGCGGTCGGCTGCGGCCGAGGCGGCCCCGTCAGCGCAGGTCGAACCGTTCATCGCCGAGGCGCTGCGCTGGCTACCGCCGGTGGATGCAGCGCCAACCGAGGCTGCGTGGGATTTCGCCCAGCCGGACGGGTCGCAGCAGGTGCTCGTCGTCGACGACAACGCAGACATGCGCGAGTACCTGCAGCGGCTGCTGTCGCCGCGCTACCGGGTGCACGCGGTCGGCGATGGGCTCGCCGCCTTGGCGGCGGCGCGGGCACAGCCACCCGACTTGATCGTCAGTGACGTCATGATGCCGAATCTGGACGGCTTAGGATTGGTCGCCGCGTTGCGGTCGGATGCGAGCACCGCACAAGTGCCGGTGCTGCTGCTCTCGGCGCGGGCCGGGCAGGAGGCCGCGGTCGAGGGATTGGACTCCGGCGCGGACGACTACCTGGTCAAGCCCTTCTTCGCCGAGGAACTGCTGGCCCGGGTGCGGTCGAACCTGGAACTGGCCCGGCTGCGCACCCAGGAGTCGACGTGGCGGTCCACCCTGATCAGCGCGATGCAGGATGGCATGTTCGTCGCAGATCCGGACGGCACTATTGTCGAGGTCAACGACGCGTTCGCCGATATCCTCGGCTACGGCGCTGAAGACCTACCGTATGTTCCGCCGTACCCGTGGTGGCCCGACCCGCGTCAGGAGCCCGAGGAATTCGCGCAGGTTCACGCCGTGTCCGAGGCCGCGATGCAGCCTGGCGGGGATGGCCGGTGGGTGCTGCCGATGCGGCATGGCGTGGACCGTCGGCGGGTCTGGCTCTCAATCGCCAGCGGCCAGGTCACCCGTCCTGACGGCACCGTGCGGGCGTTCGTGGGGACGGTGCGCGACGTCACCGCCGAACATCTCACTGCGCGCCGCGACGCGGCCGTGGCCCGCCTCACCGGACGGCTGGGCGAAGCCAGCGACGTGCACGGCGTGTTGACCGCCGGGTTGGCCGAGCTGGCTGCCAACTGGGTCACCCGCTGCGCACTGATGCTCACCTGGGACACCGCCGACAAGGTATCGGCGATCGGTACCGGCACGTCGTGGGCGGCGCTGCCGCCGGGGACCAGAGCCGCGATCATTCAGATCCGCACCACCGAGCGAGTGCACTGGCAGCAGGGCGACCGGTCAGCGGATCCACTTGCGCCCACCGTGGTGGGTGCCCCGGTTCCCTGCGGCACTCAGGTCAACGTGGTCTGGCTTGAGCTGGACCCGGCCTGGCCTTTCGACAGCGAGGACGCCGCGTTGCTGTCCGACCTCGCTGGTCACCTCGGTCACGCGCTGACCAGGGCACGGTTGTTCGACGAACAACGCACTGCGTCACTCACCCTGCAACGCGCCATCCTCGGGCCCACTGTGCTGCCGGCCGGTTTCGCGGTGCGCTACGAGCCCGCGATCAGCCAGCTGGCGGTCGGGGGTGACTGGTACGACATCGTCGAACTGGGTGTGGATCGGGTGGGTGTGGCCGTCGGCGACTGCGTCGGCCACGGGTTGGCCGCCGCCGCCGTCATGGGGCAGCTTCGCACCGCGTGCCGCACCTTGCTGCTGCAAGATCACACCGCAGCACAGGTGCTGACCGCGATGGACGACGTTGCCGCGTTGATCCCGGACGCGTTGTGCACCACGCTGTTGTGCGCCATCATCGATCGCACCACCGGCACTATGCGCTACAGCTGCGCCGGTCACCCGCCGGCCATTGTGGCCCGCGCCGATGGCCGCACCGAGCTCCTTGATGACGCCCGCAGCGTTCCGTTGGCCACCGTGGACGTTGCGCGACCGGAGGCCACCGCCGTCCTGGCTCCGGGTGACACCGTGCTGCTCTACACCGACGGGTTGGTCGAACGGCGCAACATCGTCCTCGATACCGGCATCGGCCGTGCTCGAGACCTGCTGGCCCAGACCCATCACCTGGCGCCTGCTGAGATCGCCGACTGTTTCGCCGAGCAACTCCTCAGCGATGGTCACGACGACGACGTCGCCTACCTGCTCTACCAGCACCCTCTCGGGGTGGGCCGCACAGTCACCGCCGCTGTGCCGGCTCGCCTCGAGCAGCTTGCTCCCCTGCGCCGCACGCTGCGCCAATGGCTGACCGCGACCGCCGTCGACCAGCACACCGCCCAAGAGCTGGTGCTCGCCGTCGGTGAAGCTGTCACCAACGCCATCGAACACGCCTACCTCGATAGCGAGCCCGGCAGCGTCGAACTCGCCGTCAGCCACTACGCCGAGGAGCTTCACCTCGAGGTGCGCGACCACGGCCGCTGGCGCACCATCCCGGCTCCCGGCCCACGCGGCCGCGGCCTGCAGATGATGGAGAAACTCACCGACGCCGTCACTGTGGACATCGACGACCACGGCACCACTGTCCGACTCTGCAAGAGGCTGCTGCTGTGAAGATCGGTGTCCCGCGGGAGCTGAAGATCCACGACTACCGGGTCGCGATGACGCCCGCCGGCGTCCTGGAGCTCACCCGTCGCGGGCACGACGTGATCGTGGAACGTGGTGCCGGTGCCGGCTGTGTATTCCCCGACGAAACCTACCTGGCCGCGGGCGCCCGGATCGTCCCACTGGCCGACGACGTGTGGGCGCAGGCGCAGCTGGTGCTCAAGGTGAAGGAACCGGTGCCCGAGGAATACCACCGGATGCGCAAGGGCCAGATCCTGTTCACCTACCTGCACCTGGCTGCGTCGGCGGAGTGCACCCACGCGCTGATCGAAGCCCGGACCGACGCCATCGCCTATGAGACGGTGCAACTGCCTGACGGCTCACTGCCGCTACTGGCCCCAATGAGCGAGGTCGCCGGCCGGATGGCCCCCCAGGTGGGGGCGCACTGCCTGGAGCGCATGCAAGGCGGGCGCGGGGTGCTGCTCGGCGGCGTCTCCGGCGTGCCGGCCGGCAAGGTGGCGGTGATCGGCGCCGGGGTGGTGGGAATGAACGCCGCCACCATCGCGCTGGGGATGCAGGCCGAAGTCGTGGTGCTCGACGCCAACATCAACCGGTTACGAGAGATCGACTTCGTCTACCGCGGCCACCTGCAGACCATCGCCTCGAACGCCTACGAGGTGGAGAAGGCCTGCCTGTGGGCGGACCTAGTGATCGGGGCGGTACTGGTGCCCGGCGCCAAGGCACCCACCCTGGTCAGTCACGACCTGGTCGGCCGGATGCGCCCAGGATCGGTGCTGGTGGACATCGCCATCGACCAAGGGGGTTGCTTCGCCGACTCCCGGCCCACCACGCACGCCGATCCCACCTTCACCGTGCATGACTCGGTGTTCTACTGCGTGGCCAACATGCCCGGCGCGGTACCGCACACCTCCACCTATGCGTTGACCAACGTCACGCTGCCCTACGTGTGTGCGCTGGCCGACAAGGGACTGCGGCGGGCGGTGGACGACGACCCGGCGCTGGCTCGAGGAGTCAATGTGCTGGCGGGCTCCGTGGTACTCGCCGAGGTCGCCCGCGCACACGGCCTTGACTACGTGCCGCTGGCTGAGGCGCTCGGGTGAGCACTAGCCTGCCCCCCGCGCTAGGCACGGTGATCTCCGGGTACCTGGACCACCTCGCGGTGGAACGCGGCACGTCGCCCAACACGCTGGACTCCTACGCCCGCGACCTGCGCCGCTACGGCGCCTACCTGGATTCCCTCGGCGTCGCCGGGCTCGCCGAGGTGCGTGAGGAACAGGTGAGCGGGTTCCTCGCGGCGCTACGCGACGGGGCCGGTGGGCACCGGCCGCTGGCCCCGTCATCCGCGGCCCGGGCGCTGGTCGCGGCTCGCGGGTTGCACCGGTTCGCCTTGTGGGAAGGCTTGGTGCCAACCGACGTCGCGGCCGACGTGCACCCCCCGAGCCCGCCGAAACGGCTGCCCAAAGCGTTGGCGGTGCACGAGGTGCTGCGGCTGCTAGAGGTGTTCTCCGCCGACGGAGGTCCCCGGGCGCTGCGCGACCGGGCGCTGCTGGAAATGCTGTATTCCACCGGCGCGCGGATCTCCGAAGCGGTCGGACTCGACCGTGACGACATCGACGCCCCGGCTCGCACCGTGTTACTGCGCGGCAAGGGTGGCAAGCAGCGGCTGGTGCCGGTCGGTCGCCCCGCGCTTGGCGCGCTGGATGCCTATCTGGTTCGCGGCCGGCCAGCCTTGGCCGCCCGGGGACGAGGTGTTCCTGCAGTCTTTCTCAATGCCCGCGGCGCCCGGCTGTCCCGGCAGAGTGCTTGGGCAGTGCTGCAGGAGGCTGCCGCCCGGACCGGGATCACCGCTGCGGTGTCACCACACACCCTGCGGCATTCCTTCGCCACTCACCTGCTGGAGGGCGGTGCGGACGTGCGAGTGGTGCAGGAACTGCTCGGGCACGCCTCGGTGACCACCACACAGGTCTACACCTTGGTGACGGTGGACACCCTGCGTGAGGTCTATGCAACCGCACATCCGCGGGCTCGTGACTGAGGCGCGTTCACGGCGTTTTGGGCTGCGGAATAGTCTCCCCGAGGATCGCACCGCGCTGGAAGGGGTTCCATGTCGACCTGGGCGTCCGCGCAGCAGCCGCTGGCTGTGCCGACCCCGCCGATCTCGTATGACGACGGGGCCGTCGACGACGGGATCGATCCTGCCGGTCGTCGGCACCGTGTGGTGCCGCAGCCATCCCCGCTGGATCGGCACGGACCGGCTCGGGTGGTGGCGATCTGCAACCAGAAGGGCGGCGTGGGAAAGACCACCTCGACGATCAACCTGGGGGCCGCGCTCGCCGAGTACGGTCGCCGGGTGCTGCTGGTCGACTTCGACCCACAGGGGGCGCTGTCGGTCGGGCTCGGGGTGGCGTCACACCAACTGGACCGCACCATCTACAACGTGATCATGGAGCAGGGTGTCCCGGTGCAGGAGGTGGTGCAGAGCACCTCGGTACCGGGCATGGACCTGCTACCCAGCAACATCGACCTGTCCGCCGCGGAAGTGCAACTGGTGACCGAGGTGGGTCGGGAGCAGACGCTGGGCCGGACCCTGCGGCCGTTGCTACCGCACTATGACTTCATCCTGGTCGACTGCCAGCCGTCGCTGGGGCTGCTCACCATCAACGCGCTGGCGTGCGCCGATGGCGTGGTGATCCCGCTGGAATGCGAGTTCTTCAGCCTGCGTGGGGTGGCGCTGCTCATCGACACCATCGACAAGGTGCGCGAACGGCTCAACCCCAAGCTCGCGATCACCGGGATCCTCGCCACGATGTACGACCCGCGTACGCTGCACGCCCGTGAGGTGATGGCGCGGGTGGTGGAGGCTTTCGGCGACACCGTGTTCGACGCCGTGATCAACCGAACGGTCAGGTTCCCGGAGACCACCGTCGCCGGCGAGCCGATCACTCGGTGGGCGCCGAAATCCGCAGGGGCAAAGGCCTATCGCACGCTGGCCCGCGAGGTGATCGCCCGATGAGACCTGCTTGCAGGGTCGAATCATCAGCTCCGACGGCGGTACAGGACGCGGTGCACGGTTCGGTGCCGGACGGTCGCTTCACCGTGCGGCTGGACAACTTCGAGGGGCCGTTCGACCTATTGCTGCAGCTCATCTCGCAGCAGCAGATGGACGTGACCGAGGTCGCTCTGCATCGGGTGACTGACGAATTCATCGCGCACATTCGCATGCTGGGCGACTCTTTCGACCTGGATGAGACCACCGAGTTCCTGGTTGTCGCTGCGATCTTGCTGGATCTCAAGGCGGCGAGGTTGCTGCCGTCGGCCCATGTCGAGGACGAGGAGGATCTCGCGCTGCTGGAGGCGCGCGACCTGCTGTTCGCGCGATTGCTGCAGTACCAGGCGTACAAGCAGGTGGCGACGCTGTTCGCCGAGTTGGAGTCCGCAGCGCTACGCCGTTACCCGCGATCGGTGGCGCTCGACGAGCGATTCGCCGATTTACTGCCCGAGGTGCTGCTCGGCGTTGACGCTGCCCGCTTCGCCGAGACCGCGGCCGCGGTGTTTCGGTCAAAGCCGCCGCCGCCCACGGTGTCGTTGGAGCATCTGCACGCGCCCCGGGTGTCGGTGCATGAGCACGCTGCCCTGCTGCGTAGCCGGCTCGCCCGCGACGGCCAGGCGAGCTTTCGCAGCCTGGTCGCCGACTGTGTGCACACTGCAGAGGTGGTCGCCCGCTTCCTGGCGTTGCTGGATCTGTACCGTGCCGCGGTGGTGGTGTTCGACCAGATCGACCCACTGGGTGACTTGCACATCCGGTGGACGGGTGGCTCCGAGCAGGCCGCCGAGGCAGCGTTGGCTTCAGACGAGGATGAGGATTATCGGTGAGCGAATCCGCACCCATCGTGATCTGCGACGGCGCTGAAGGTCTGCCCCGGCTGTCCAGCGACGGCGAGCTCGACGCTGCCCTGGAAGCATTGCTGCTGGTGGTGGACTCCCCGGTGGGTGAGGACGTGCTGGCCAGCGCAGTGGACCAGCCGGTAGCGCGGGTGGTCGAAGCGTTGCATCGGCTGCGCGACGGTTACGCTGCCGCCGGTCGTGGTATCGACTTGCGTCACGTGGCGCAGGGCTGGCGGTTGTACACCCGTGATGTGTACGCAGGGTTCGTGGAACGGCTGCTGCTGGATGGCCAGCGTGCCAAGCTCACCCGGGCCGCCCTGGAGACCTTGGCCGTGGTGGCCTACCGCCAGCCGATCACCCGCTCGCGGGTCGCTGCAGTGCGCGGGGTGAATGTCGACGGGGTGATGCGCACCCTGCTGGCCCGCGGTCTGGTAGCGGAAATCGGAGCTGATCCGGAGACCCACGGCACGCTGTACTGCACGACGGAGCTCTTCCTCGAGCGGCTCGGGTTGTCCTCGTTGGAGGACTTACCCCCGATCGCGCCGCTGCTGCCCGACATCGACACTATCGACGATGTCCCGTCCTGAGGTGGAGTCGCAGCCGCTGCCAAGGCTGCACAAGGTGCTCGCCCAGGCCGGGGTGGCCTCCCGGCGTGCCGCCGAGGAGATGATCGCCCGAGGCCGGGTGCAGGTGGATGGGGCCGTGGTGCGTGAGATGGGGGTGCGAGTTGACCCCGAGCAGGCTGTCATCCATGTCGACGGTATGAGGCTGGAGCTGCGCTCCGACGTGGAACACCTGGCGTTGAACAAGCCCCGTGGCGTGCACTCGACGATGTCCGATGACCGCGACCGGCCCTGTGTGGGCGACTACGTGGCCGACCGGGCACAGCGCCTGTTCCACGTCGGCCGTCTCGACGCCGACACTGAGGGTCTGCTGCTGCTCACCAATGATGGAGAGCTTGCGCACCGGTTGATGCACCCCTCCTACCGGGTACTCAAAACCTACCTGGCGGAGGTGCCGGGTCCGGTGTCTCGGGCAGTGGGCCGGACCTTGCGCGCCGGAATCGAGTTCGACGACGGCGTGGTGGCGGTGGACGGATTCCGGGTCGTGCAGTCGCTGCCGGGCAAGGCGTTGGTCGAGATGGTGCTGCACGAGGGGCGCAAGCACGTCGTGCGCCGGTTGCTGGCGGAGGTCGGGCACCCGGTGCAGCGCCTGGTGCGCACCGCGATCGCTGACGTCCGCCTCGGTGAGCAGCGTCCTGGGACGGTTCGGGTGCTGTCCCGCCCCGAGGTTGGCGCCCTCAACCGCGCGGTAGGCCGGTAGCGCTGGCGCCGCCATTGGTTGTGGGCGGGCAGAATGGAGCCGTCAGCGAGCCGGGAGGTCAGTCGGATGCAGCATGGCGACGGATTGCGCGGCGTGGTGGCGGTGGACGGGCCTGCCGGTACCGGGAAGTCCACCGTGGCTCGCCGGCTGGCGGCGTCGCTGGGTGCCCGGTATTTGGACACTGGTGCGATGTATCGAGCCGCCGCGCTGGGTGTGTTGCGAGCTGGTGTCGACCCCTGCGAGCCGGATGCCGTGTACGAGGTGGTGGCGCGGCGGCACATCGAGGTGGGCACCGACCCTGATCACCCGCGGGTGCTGCTGGACGGCGAGGATGTCGCGGGGGAGATCCGGGGCCCGGCGGTGACCACCGCGGTGAGTCCGGTCTCGGCGATGCCTGAGGTACGTCACCTGCTCGTCGACCAGCAGCGCCGGATTATCCGGGACGCCACCGCCGGCGGCGGGATCGTCGTCGAGGGGCGTGACATCGGCACCGTGGTGGTGCCCGACGCCCCGCTGAAGGTGTTTCTCACCGCGGACGCGCCACAGCGGGCCGCGCGGCGGGCAGCCCAGGATGGGATCGAGGATGTGGCGGAGATCCATCGCGACGTCGAGCGCCGCGACCGGTTCGACTCCAGCCGAGAAACGTCGCCGCTGTGCGCCGCCGAGGACGCCGTCGAGGTGGACACCACCGCGCTGGACGTCGACGCCGTCGTCGGCCGCCTCCAGAAACTGGTCATCGACCGCGGGTTGGTCGCGATGGTCGTTTGGGGACGGCAGTGACTCTCGACGCGCCTGAGGGCACCTGGTTGTGGTTGCGGAACGTGACGCGCTGGATCGGGACCTGGTGTTTTTTCGTCGGTTACCGGCTAGACGTGCGCCACCGGGATCGGATGCCGGCCAGCGGACCCATCGTGGTGGTGGCCAACCACAGCGCGATAGTCGACGGCCCGCTGCTGTATGGAGTGCTGGGACGGCCTACTTCGTTCCTGATCAAGCAGGAGATGTTCCGCGGCCCGCTGGGCTGGATACTGCCGCGGCTCGGCCAGCTGGCCGTGCGCCGCGGTGAGGCCGACCGTGCGCCGCTACTCACCGCCGTCCGGCTGCTGCGGCACGGCGGTGTGGTAGTGGTGTTCCCGGAGGGTTCCCGAGGCGAGGGCGACGTGGACAACGCGCACCAGGGCGCCGTGTGGCTGGCCCGGACCGGTGGGGCCACGCTGCTGCCGGTGGCGATCCGCGGGACCCGGCGGCCGCCTCGGAGCAACCGGCGGTTCCGGCCGCGCGTCGACGTCCTGGTCGGCGAGCCCTTCGCGGTGCCCCCAGGCCGGGGGCGAGCGGCACTGGTCGCGGCCACCAACGAGATGCGAGACCGGCTGGTAACGCTGGTCGCCGAGCTGGACCGGATCCGCGGTATCGGCCTGCCGCGCGCGATACGGCCAAAGGGGGCGTGATGAGCAGTTCTGTGCGCGGTGATGGGACCTGGTCTGACGAAGCCGAGTGGGCGGCTCTGGGAGACGTCGAGGGGATCGACGCCGAGCCGGATGTGGCACTCGAACAGCCCGTGCTCGCGGTGGTGGGTCGGCCCAACGTGGGCAAGTCGACGCTGGTCAACCGGATCCTGGGACGCCGCGAGGCGGTGGTGCAGGACGTGCCCGGAGTGACCAGGGATCGGGTGGCCTACGACGCGCTGTGGAATGGGCGCCGGTTCACCGTGGTGGACACCGGGGGCTGGCAGCTCGACGCGCGTGGCCTGCAGGCCGCGGTGGCCGGGCAGGCCGAGCTGGCGATGCGCACTGCCGATGCGGTGCTGCTGGTGGTCGACGCCACGGTGGGAGCCACCGCCGCGGAGGAGGCGGTGGCCCGGGTGCTGCGCCGCTCGCCCACCCCGGTTGTGCTCGCCGCGACCAAGGTGGATGACGAGCGCGCGGTCGCCGACACCGCGGCACTGTGGTCGCTGGGGTTGGGCGAACCGCACCCGGTGAGCGGGTTGCATGGTCGCGGTACCGGCGATCTGCTCGACGCTGTGCTGGCCGCGTTGCCCTCCTCGCCGCGGGACGTCGCAGGCCGGGTGGCAGGGCCGCGCCGGGTCGCGCTGGTCGGTAAACCCAACGTGGGTAAGTCGAGCCTGCTCAACCGCTTGGTGGGCGAGCAGCGGTCGGTGGTGCACGAGGTTCCGGGTACCACTGTGGATCCGGTGGACTCGCTGGTGGAACTCGACGGTGAGGTGTGGCGGTTCGTGGACACCGCCGGGCTGCGCAAGCGGGTGCGCACGGCCAGCGGCACCGAGTACTTCGCGTCACTGCGCACCCAGGCAGCGATCGAGGCCGCCGAGGTGGTGGTGATGCTCATCGACGCCAGCGAGCCGATCACCGAGCAGGACCAGCGAGTGATCGCCTCAGTGGCGGAGTCCGGGCGAGCGTTGGTGCTGGCGTTCAACAAGTGGGACCTGGTCGACTCGGATCGGCGCCAGGAACTGGTCCGGGAGCTGGACCGGGACCTGGCCCGGGTGCGCTGGGCGGAACGAGTGAACATCTCCGCGCGCACCGGGAGGTCGGTGAGTAAGCTCGCGCCGTTCCTGCGCACCGCCCTGGAGTCCTGGGACCGGCGGGTGCCGACCGGGCAGCTCAACGCGTGGCTGTCGGAGGTGATCGCGGCGACGCCAC
>JBOHGX010000207.1:0-1797 GCA_050700255.1 Pseudonocardiaceae bacterium | reverse complement strand
GAATAACAGAGCAGCTCACCAGCCGTCTCAATATCTTCCGGTCATGCTTATCATCGTGAGCGCTTTGCGTGAACGCAGTGTTTCCGCGCTGTTTCGTCACACCCCGGCGTAGGCCAGCCGCGAGTGCTCGGGCGCCGTGGCAGGTGCCCGTCGCAGATAAACGACGTAGGTGACGACGACACACGCCGCGTAGAACGCCAGGAAGGCCCAGAAAGCAGGTATCCCGGACGACTGCGCGGTGAGGAAAGACTGCCGGAAAGCGAGGTTGATAAGCACTCCACCCATGGCGCCGATCGAGCCGGCGATTCCGATCACTGCACCGGATAGCCGGCGCGCTCTCATCAGCGCAGGCTGCGGCGGCTCCCCAGCTTCGATCGCCACTTTAGCCTTGCCGGCGAAGATCGACGGGATCATCTTGTAGGTCGATCCGTTGCCGATTCCGGAGAGCACGAACAGACCGATGAAGCCAGCCACGAACAACGGCAGCGACTTCTGCTCGGAGGCGATGATGACCAAGCCGGTGGCCAGCGCCATCCCCATGAAGTCCCAGAGAGTTACCTTCGCGCCGCCGAACCGGTCAGCCATCCAACCGCCGACCGGACGGATCAGCGAGCCGATCAGCGGGCCGATGAACGCGACCGAAGCGGCCTGCAGCGGGGTGCGGCCGAACTGGGTTTGCAGCACGAGACCGAAGGCGAAGCTGTAGCCGATGAACGAGCCGAACGTGCCGATGTAGAGAAATGACATCACCCAGGTCTGCGAGTCCCGGACAGCTTCGCGAAGCGCGCCACTGTCATTACAGACCGAGGAGATGTTGTCCATGAAGACCGCGGCGCAGATAGCGGCGATCACGATCAGCGGGATGTAAACGGCAAGCACCAGACGTGGGTAGGCGGTACCGGCCGCTGCGATCACCAACAGGCCGAGCAGCTGCACCGCGGGCACACCGATGTTCCCGCCGCCGGCGTTGAGCCCCAGCGCCCAACCCTTGCGGCCCTCCGGGAAGAAAGTGTTGATATTGACCATGGATGAGGCGAAGTTGCCACCACCCAAGCCGCCGAGTGCTGCGACCACCATGAACGTGGTGTAGGACGTGCTCGGTTCCATGACGATGATCGCCAGCAACGTCGGGATGAGCAGCAACAATGCACTGACGATGGTCCAGTTGCGCCCACCGAATCGGGCCGGCGCCATGGTGTACGGGATCCGGATCAGCGCGCCGATCAGCGCAGGCAGCGCCACCAGGAAGAACTTGCCGGCAGGGTCAATACCGTAGGCCGGGCCCATGAACAACACGAGAACTGACCAGACCGTCCACATCGAGAACCCGATGTGCTCGGCGAAGATCGAGAACCACAGGTTACGATTCGCCACCCGCTTGCCCGTCTTGTCCCAGAATCCAGGATCCTCTGGCTCCCAGTGGTCAATCCATCGCCCCCCGCGAACTGGCCTGACCGGCGCGGCCGGCCTCATCTCGGTGGTACTCATCGTGCCTCCTGAGCTGGTGGGTACGATGAGTGACGCTAAGTGCCGGTTATGTTCGTTGTGTTGCTGCTTGTTGCAGCGTCGAGAACTCCCGTTCACATGGTGGCGCTGCTCCGGCGTGAGGCCGCCTCATGCAACGGCGCCGGCGATCGGTGCGAAATCTGGATGCACCGTGGGGGGTGCCGGCGGTAGCGTCGTCGCATGATCTACTGAGGTCCCGTCCCGCTCCGTCGAATGCGGGCGGATGAGGTTCGCCGCGGTTGCGCGACGCCGCCGAATTCTTACTGGCGACGCGCTCGGACTTGTCGATCC
>JBOHGX010000206.1:0-11458 GCA_050700255.1 Pseudonocardiaceae bacterium | reverse complement strand
GCGTGCAGCGTGCGGTTCGTGGCGCAGCGCGTACCGGGCGAACAGTTGACCCTCGGACTCCAGTAGCCAGAGCAGGTCGAGACCGACGGGCTGGGCCAGCGGCGCCCGATCGACGATGGACAGCGCTCCGGTGCTACCGGCCAGTGCCGGCGCGATGGCCAAGAACAGCTCGTCGACGAGGCCCGCGGGGAGCAGCGAGGCGTTGAGCAAAGGCCCGCCCTCGCAGAGCACCGAGCGCACGCCGTGCTCAGCACGCAGCCGGGCGAGCATTGTGGCCAGGTTCAGCTCCTCGCCTGGTCCCGGCCGCAGGTAACTGACCTGCGCCGCGCAGCCTTCAAGTTCGGCGGTGCTGGCGGTGAGAATGACCACCCGGGAATGCGGGTCGGCCATCAGTGGCAGGTCGGGGGTCACAGTGAGCCGGCGACTCACGACGACAGCGAGCGGGTCGGGCGCCAACCCGCGGACGACCCGGCGCTCCCGGCGCTGCGGGTCGCGCACCAGGCGCCCGTACCGCTCAATGCGCACCGTGCCCGCGCCGACCATGACCGCATCGACGTGTGCCCGCAGCTCGTGGAAGATCTGACGGTCCGCGGTGTTGCTGATAGGGGCGGTGCGGTGCGCCACCGTCGCCATGCCATCGGCTGTGGTGACCATGTTGAGCACCACGTACGGGCGGTGCTCAGCGGCCAGATCGGCGAGTGCGAGGCCCTGTACTGCCTCGATGGCGGTCACGGTCCCGGGCTCGGGCAGCAGCCGGCGAAGCGACACCGGATTCGCGCTCACGCCGGATGCCCCGGTGTGATGGCCTTGGCCCGGTGGAACTCGAAATGCGACTGGTTGCCTTCCCGGTGGGCCGCGACCGGCTCGAGCAGGAAACCGACGTGGTCACCCAGGTCGAGCCGCTCGAGCACCCGTCCGACGAACCATTTCCCGCACTCCTGCAGGATCGGCAGCCCGCCCGGGCCGGGCTGCCAGGCGCAGCGGGCGAACTTGTCCTCATCGTCATCGCTGTGGCCGCCGAACAGCTGGGCGAGCACCTCGGCCCGCCGTGGCACAAAATGCACGGCTACCAGGTCGGCACTGTTCGCTACCCGGTAAGTGCGGTTCTTGCGCGATAGGCAGACCAGGAAGCGCGGCGGATCGATGCTGCTCTGGGTGCAGAACCCGACCAGGCAACCAGCCTGCTCGTCGCCGGCGCGGACGGTGATGATGAACATGGAGTAATCGAGCTGCCCAACAAGGTCGTGGAACGTGCCGTGGGCGTCCATGGCGGCCAACCTACCCACGTGCTGCTCCGCAGGAGACCGTCCCGACGGAGCTGCTGGGTACGGTGATCGACGTGGAGCACATATCCGCCGGCAAGGTGCGGGACCTGTATTCGATCGGCGACGACATCCTGCTGGTCGCCTCAGACCGGATCTCCCTGTACGACGTGGTCCTCCCGACTCCCATTCCCGATAAGGGTGCGCTGCTGACGCAACTGTCGGTGTGGTGGTTTCACCGGCTCGGTGACGTGGTGCCGAACCATCTGATCTCCGCTACTGACGTGCCGCCGGAATTCACGAAAAGGGCGATCCGTGCCAAGCCACTGCAGATGATCCCAGTGGAGTGCATCGCTCGCGGCTACCTCGCCGGCCTGGGCCTGCGGGAGTACGACAAGTTCGGCACCGTATCGGGTGTTGCATTGCCTCCCGGGCTGGTCTCGGGTAGCCGGTTACCCGAGCCGATCTTTACGCCGACCACGAAATACTCGGACACCGGGCATGACGAGTTCATCACCTTTGACGACGTGGTGCGCGGAACCGGACGGGATACCGCAGAACGCCTCCGTGACCTGACCCTTGAGCTCTACACGGCAGCCGCCGAGCACGCTGCGGGCAACGGCATCATCGTCGCGGACACGAAATTCGAGTTCGGTTGGGACACCGGCGGGCAATTGAGGCTCGGAGACGAAGCGCTCACGTCGGATTCATCGCGCTTCTGGCCTGCCGACACCTGGCGGCCCGGGCGGCCGCAGCACTCCTTGGACAAGCAGTTCGTCCGAGACTGGTCGATCAGCACCGGATGGGACACCGAGCCCCCCGGGCCGGTCATTCCCCCCGTGATCGTGGCGGAAACACGGCGGCGGTACATCGAGGTATACGAGCGCATCACCGGAGCCTCGTGGTCGGCGTAGCCGGCGGCCCTGCGAAACTGGACTCTCGGCCAGCAACCATGGAGACCCCCACATGACGCAGACCGCCGTGCTGACGATCCCGGCACAGCTCAAACCCGTAGACGGCCGCTTCGGGTGCGGGCCATCGAAGGTCCGACCCGAGCAACTGGCCGCGCTGGCCACCGCCGGTGGCTCGATCATGGGCACCTCGCACCGGCGCAACCCGGTGAAGTCGTTGGTCGGACGGGTCCGCTCGGGGCTTCGCGAGCTGTTCTCACTGCCCAAGGGCTACCAGGTTGTGCTGGGCAACGGCGGCACCACGGCGTTCTGGGATGCCGCAGCCCTGGGCCTGGTCCGGGAGCGCTCGCTGCACCTGAGCTACGGCGAGTTCTCGGCGAAGTTCGCCGGGGTCACCAAGGGCGCCCCCTTCCTGGCCGACCCGGTGGTCGTGACCGCTGCGCCCGGGGATGCCCCGCAGCCCGTCGCCGACCCGTCCTGTGACCTGATCGGCTGGGCGCACAACGAGACCTCGACCGGTGTGATGGTGCCGGTGTGCCGGCCCGCCGGGTCGCACGATGCGCTGGTGGCGATCGACGCGACCAGCGGCGCCGGTGGCCTTCCGGTCCGGATCGGTGACGCCGACGTCTACTACTTCGCGCCGCAGAAGTGCTTCGCCTCCGACGGTGGGCTGTGGATCGCGCTGCTCAGCCCGGCCGCGGTGGCGCGGATCGATGAGATCGGTTCGTCCGGCCGCTGGGTGCCAGAATTTCTCTCGCTGACCATTGCGCTGGACAACAGCCTCAAGGATCAGACCTACAACACCCCGGCGGTCGCGACGCTGCTGCTGCTGGTCGACCAGATCGAGTGGATGCTGGCCGGTGGCGGGCTGGACTGGTGCGTGGCGCGCACCACCGACTCGTCCTCGCGGCTGTATTCCTGGGCCGAGTCCTCGCCCTACGCGACACCGTTCGTCACCGAACCCGCCAAACGTTCGCTGGTCGTCGGCACCGTGGACCTCGCCGAGAGCGTCGACGCCGCTGCCGTCGCCGCCGTATTGCGGGCAAACGGCATCGTGGACACCGAGCCGTACCGTAAGCTCGGCCGCAACCAGCTGCGGATCGGGATGTTCCCGGCCGTCGAACCCGACGACGTCTCGGCGCTGACCGCGTGCATCGACTGGGTGGTCGAGCGGCTGTGATGTGAGTCGCTGTGATGTGAGTGGCTGGGGTGCGGCCTGGTCGGCGGCGCGCCTCCCCCGGCGCAGCCACTCATCCACCTACGGTGGCGGCTAGGAGATGCGGAGGTCGGAGGATGCGCGCGCTGCGGGTGGTCGGTCTGGGGATCGACGGCCGCACGGTCATCCTCGAGACGGTGCCGCAGCGGCCTGGCGAGCGACCTGAGCGGTTCAGCGTGCCCGTCGACGACGGCCTGCAAGCAGCGGTACGGGGTGATCTCCCTCGCCTCGGTCAGGCCGAGAGCGAGCTGGAGTGCCAGATGCGACCCCGTGAGATCCAGGATCGGATCCGAGCCGGCGCATCGGTCGAGCAGGTAGCCACGGCCGGAGGCGTCCCGGACGAGCGGATCGAGCGGTTCGCCTATCCCGTGCTGCTGGAGCGTTCCCGCATCGCGATGCTGGCCCAGCAGGCTCATCCGGTGCGCGCCGACGGGCCCGACGTGCGCACCCTGGATGAGGTCGTCACCGAGACGTTCCGCCGGCGTGGTCACGACTTGGGGACGGTGACCTGGGATTCCTGGCGCGGGGAGAACGGCAAGTGGGTCGTCCAACTGCGCTGGCGAGCCGGTCGGTCGGAAAATCGGGCCCAGTGGACGTTTCACCCTGGCGCGCACGGCGGCACCGTCACCGCAGTCGACGACCACGCCACCGGTCTGATCGATCCGCAACCGGCCGCGCAGCTGCGTACGGTGCCACCGGTTGCGCGGCCCGAGGAGCAGGTGGCCGAGCAGCAGCCCAGTGCGCGCGCGGTGCCTGACGATGGACCGCCATACCACCCGGTCGAGCCGTCCGAAGCAGCGCAGCCCGCCGCTCCCAAGCGCCCCCGTAAGGATCGCGCGGCCATCCCCTCCTGGGAAGACGTCCTGCTCGGCGTCCGTTCCCCGCGCACTTAACCCCTTCCCCGCATTCAGCGTTTGGGGGGAGTGAAAACGGGGTGCCTGCGCGCTAGGGCGCGGCTAGCGTGCGGTGCGCGATGAATCCCCCCAGCAACCCTCGCTGGCTGTGCTGCGCCGGTTATGGCCCTACGTCCTGCCGGTGCGCGGCCGGTTGCTGGGCTCGGCTGCTGCGGCGCTGGGTTCGATGCTGGCCGGGTTGACGATCCCGCTGCTGATCCAGCGCATCGTCGACGGTCCGATCGCCGACGGGGACCGTTCCGCGCTGGTGCTGCTGTCGCTGGGGGTACTTGCGCTCGGGATGCTCGAGGCCGGTCTGATCTATCTACGTCGGCAGCTGGTGGCTCGCCCGACCACGGACGTCGAGAAGCGGATGCGGGCCGACCTCTACCACCACTTGCAGCACCTACCGCTGGCTTTCCACGACCATTGGCGGTCCGGGCAGCTGCTGTCCCGTGCAGTCAGTGATCTGACCACAATCCGGCGCTTCATCGCATTCTCCGGCATCTTCCTCGTGGTCAACGTACTCACCGTGCTGACCGGTTTGGTCATCCTGCTGGTGATCGCTCCGATCCTGGGGGTATTGGCCGTGATCATGGCGGTACCGCTGGTGGTGTTGTGCCGCAGCTACGAGCGACGCTACGAGCTGGCGGCGCGCCGCGCCCAGGATCAGGTGGGAGATCTGGCCACCATTGTGGAAGAGTCCACGCTGGGTATCCGGGTGCTGAAGTCCTTCGGCCACGGTCCCCGGGCCACCCGAGCTTTCCTGGCGCAAGCCCGGGAGTTGCGCCGTATCGAGCTGACCAAGGTGCGGCTGCTGGCCGCCTTGTGGGCGTTGATCATCGCGCTGCCGGAACTCACCCTGGCGGCGATGATGGCCGTAGGCGGGTATGCGGTGGCGGCCGGATCGCTGACACTTGGCACCGTCGTCGGCGCGATCACCATCCTCAGCTACCTACGCTGGCCGCTGGACTCGCTGGGCTGGCTGCTGGCCGAGACCGGCAACGCCACTGCAGCGACCACTCGGTACTGGGAGGTACGCGACGTCGTTGCCGTGGTCACCGATCCGCCACAACCCCGCGCCCCGGCTCGTCCAGTGCGCGGTGCGCTCCGGTTGGAAGGGGTGCATTACCGCTATCCGGACACAGGCACTGAGGTGCTTCGTGGAGTGGACCTCGAGGTTCGCCCAGGCGAGACGGTTGCGCTGGTGGGCGCCACCGGCAGTGGCAAGACAACCCTGACCGCTTTGGTGCCGCGGCTGGCCGACGTCACCGCCGGCCGGGTCCTGATCGACAGGGTCGACGTGCGGGACCTGGCGCTGGCCGACCTGCGCACGATCGTGGCGACAGCCTTCGAGGAGCCGGTGCTGTTCTCGGCGTCGGTACGGGAGAACGTGGCACTGGGGGCACCGGAGGCCACCGACGACGATGTGCGCCAGGCGCTGCGGATAGCGCATGCCGAGGAGTTCGTCGATGCGCTGCCCTGGGGGCTGGACACCCGGATTGGAGAACAGGGACTGACCCTGTCCGGGGGACAGCGGCAGCGGCTCGCGCTGGCCCGTGCAGTGCTCGGGCATCCCACGGTACTGGTGCTCGATGACCCGCTGTCTGCGCTGGACGTGCACACCGAGGCCGAGGTCGAGGCGGCCCTGCGCCGGGTGCTGCGCTCGGTGACGGCGCTGGTGGTGGCCCACCGGCCATCCACGGTGCAGTTGGCCGACCGGGTGGCGCTGCTGGCCGGCGGTCGGATCGCTGCGGTGGGCACCCACTCCGAGCTGCTGGCCGAAGTACCCGAGTACCGCCGGTTGCTGTCTACACTGGACGATGCGGTGGTGACACGATGACCGAGGCCTGGCGCGGCGTCGCCGCCGAGGACGTCGACGAGATCGACACCGCCACCGGTTTGCGGCTGGCCGCTCGATCCCGCCGGTTGCTCGGCTCCCTGCTGCGTCGGCACTTGCGCGCGGCGAGTGCCGCGCTTGGGCTGCTGGTGGTCGACCAGATCGCGCTGCTGGCCGGCCCGCTGCTCATCGCCGCGGCGATCGACCGGGGCATCCCAGCAGCACTGGACGGTCGGCCAGGGCCGCTGGCGTGGTGCGTCGCCGGGTACGCGCTGGCCGGGGCAGCCGATGCGTTGATCGTCGGAGCCTTCCTGCGGCTGTCCGGGCGGATCGGGCAAGACGTGCTGGTCGACCTGCGCGAGCGAGTGTTCGCGCAGACCCAACGGCTGTCGTTGTCGTTTCACGAGCGCTACACCTCTGGTCGGGTGATCTCCCGGTTGACCAGCGACCTGGACTCCCTGCAAAACCTGTTGGACCACGGGCTGGAGGGGTTGTTCATCTCATTGCTGTCGATCATCGGTATCGGCGCGATGCTGCTGGTGCTGGACACCCCGCTCGGGCTGGTGGCGCTGGCCGGGTTCATCCCGCTCGGTCTGCTCACTCGCTGGTACCGGCGGCGATCGCAGGACACCTACCGCAGCACCCGGACCTGGGTGGCCCGGGTGATCGTGCAGTTCGTCGAGACCATGAACGGGATTCGCGCGGTACAGGCTTTTCGTCGCGAGTCGCGCAACTCCTCGATCATGAACGGGCTCAACGGCAGGTTCGCCGACGCAGACACCGAGGCATTCTCGCTGATCGCCCGGTTCATCTCGACCGTACGGCTGGTCGGCAATGTGTCGGTGGCGGTGGTCCTGCTGCTCGGCGGCCTACGCGTGCTCGACGGCACCCTGGCGTTGGGCGTGCTCACGGCGTTCGTGCTTTACCTGCGCCGGTTCTATGACCCGCTCGACGAGCTGGCCATGTTCGCCAACTCCTATTCCTCAGCGGCCGCGGCGCTGGAGAAGATCTCCGGGGTGCTCGCCGAGCGCCCGGCCGTCGGCGATCCTGTCCAGCCGGTGGCGCTACCTGTCCCGGTGCGCGGGGAAGTGGTCTTCGACGGGGTGCGCTTCTCCTACCGCGGCCCAGATTCTGCAAGCCGCTCTTCGGTGCCGATGCTCGACCCTGCAAGCAGGTCTTCGGTGCCGATGCTCGACCCTGCAAGCCGGTCTTCGGTTGTGCTGCCGCGGCTTGATCTGGTGGTGCCCGCCGGCCAAACCGTCGCCCTGGTCGGGGCGACGGGGGCGGGCAAGTCAACGGTGGCCAAGCTGCTGGCACGGTTCTACGACCCGGTTGCGGGCGCCGTGCGACTCGACGGAGTCGATCTGTGTTCGGTGACCGACGCCGATCTGCGCCGTGCCGTGGTGATGGTGACCCAGGAATCGTTCCTGTTCTCCGGGTCAGTGGCCGACAACATCGCCCTGGGGTCGCCTTCGGCGTCCCGATCCGACGTGGTGGCGGCGGCTCGAGCGGTGGGCGCCGACGAATTCATCACCGCACTACCCGACGGTTATGACACCGACGTGCGCAAACGGGGCGGGCGGCTGTCCGCCGGCCAGCGGCAACTGGTGTCGTTTGCCCGAGCGCTGCTTGCTGATCCCGCGGTACTGGTGCTCGATGAGGCCACCTCCTCGCTGGACATCCCATCCGAGCGCGCCGTGCAGGCCGCGCTGGCCACCGTGCTCGCCGGCCGCACCGCACTGATCATCGCGCACCGGCTGTCCACCGTGCTGGTCGCCGACCGGGTGCTGGTGCTCTCCGAGGGCGAGGTGATCGAGGACGGGCCGCCACCGCAGCTGATCACCAGCACCGGCCCATTCGCCGACCTCCACACCGCCTGGCGCACCGCCCTCGCCTGACTTCCCGCGTTCTGGGGACAGACTGCAGTCGTGAGACACGGTTTGCTGCAGTTTGTCCCCAGAACGCTCTCAGGTCAGCGGCGGGCGAGCGCGGCGCGAACAGTCCGGATCATGCGTGTGGGGTCGGCCAGCAGGGGGCCGGTGACGAACACGACCTCCCAGCCGGCGGCCTGCACTCGGTTGAGCCGTTCACGGTCCCGGTTGAGCGCCCACAACTGGCCGTCGCGCCACGATCCGTCGTACTCCACCGCTACCTGCTGCTCAGGGAATGCTAGGTCGGCACGCGCCAACCGACCCCGGGAGTCCTCGATCCAGTACTGCGGCACCGGACGCAGGCCGTCGCGCACGAGCCACACTCGCATCCTGGATTCCGGAGGCGATTCAGCCCGCGGGTCGGCGAGTTCCTCGGCTTGACGGGCGACAACGATGCCCCGGTCGTGCCGCTGAGACAGCATCCGGCGCACCTCGGCGCGGTCCACTAGTCCAGCGCGCAATACAGCGTCGAGATCTGCAACGGCATCTGGCAGGGTTCGATCCAGTAACAGATCCAGGCCCATCCGCAGTGGTGTCGCCAGCCCGATCTCGCCCCACGGCTGCCGCTCTTCAGCGCGGGTCTCCGTGCGGCGCACGTCGATGCCGTTCCGGCGGTTGACTTGAATGGCCTCCGGGACCAGTACCTCGATCGGGTCTGAGGTGCGCGCGAGTGCCACACCGCGGACCGTGGCCGCGGACCGGCCCGTGATCACTGCTTCGGACGGCAGGACCAGCGCAGCGCCCTCGCAGCGCAGTTGGTGGGTATCCGGTGTCCCGGCAGGCACGTAGACGTCCTGGAACAGACGCCGCACTCGCGGCCCCCGCAACTGCCCGGCCGTCAGTGTGCCGGTGTGAATAGCCTCTGATCCCCGGAACGGCCCACAGAGATCGGTGGCGCGGATGGCTTTCCCCATGACGGTCCACGCTGCCGCAAGACCGCAGATCCGTCGAATTTCCCATCCACAACCTATCCATAGGTCATCGTTACCACGTTCTGTCCCCAGAACGCACTCACCGAGTCTGTGGTTACTGCATTCTGTCCCCAGAACGCGCTAGAGAAGGGAGAGCAGTAGGGCGATCCAGGTGAGCGGGATGTCAGAGCATTTTAGGCATTGTAGGCGCCGCGCACGCTCGCGAAAGCGATCGCAGCGGCGGTGGCGACGTTGAGCGAGTCCACTCCGAGTGCCATTGGGATGCGCACCGCCAGGTCGGCCGCAGCCCGGGCTTCGGCCGACAGACCCGGGCCCTCAGCACCCAGCAACCACGCCACCCGGCCAGTGTCCAAACCGGCTTGGGGCAGCGGCACGGCATCCGCCGCCGGGGTCAACGCCGCCACCCGGAAACCAGCCGCGCGCAGCGCGTCGAGATCTCCGGTCCAGCAGCGAAGCGTAGCGAAGGGCACGTGCAGCACATGCCCCATGGACACCCGCACGCTGCGCCGGTACAGCGGGTCGGCACAGCGCGGGCCGAGCAGCACCGCGTCCACACCGAGGGCAGCCGCGTTGCGAAACAGCCCACCAAGGTTCTCGTGATCGTTGACACCTTCGAGCACCGCGAGGTGGCGTGACCGGGCGATCAATTCCGGCACCATCGGCACCGGCGCCCGGTCCGCAGTCGCCAGCACGCCTCGGTTGAGGCGGAAGCCGACCACCTGCGCCATCAGCTCGGCCGACCCGACGTAGCACGGTGCCGCGACCTCCACCGCGAGTTGAGCGATCTTGGAGGGCACGCCGAACATGGCCCGAGGCGGATACCGCGAGCTCAATAGCCTGCGGACCACGACGACGCCCTCGGCGATCACCAGACCGCGCCCGCCGGGACGGTCCGGGCGGCGGTCGGCGACGGCGAGGTCGCGGAAATCCGCCAGTCGTGGATCGTGTACGTCGTGCACCTCGACGATGTCACCCACACTGCCAGTCTCGCAAAGCACGCATATGCGGCGAGAAGGCCAACCCCCACCAGTTCGGCGGCTGGTCACGGCTCGCGGCACTGTGTCACGGTGAGGGCGCGGCAGGTCGCGGGGTCGGAGGGGTGAGGCGTGATCAATTTGATCTACACCCAGCATGACCTGCAGCGCTACCGGGAGAAGATCCAGCGCTGCCTCGACGCGCTGGCCCGGATGCTCGCCGAGGACAGCTTGTCCGACGGCCCCGAGCAGATGGGGCTGGAGCTTGAGCTGAACCTGATCGACGAGAACGTCGATCCCGCGATGGCCAACCAGGAGGTGCTGGCGCAGATCGACGACCCGGCTTTCCAGACCGAACTCGGCCAGCACAACATCGAGATCAACGTGCGGCCCCGGCCGCTGGCCGCCGACGAGGTACTGGGTCTCGAGCGTGAACTGCGAACCGCACTGAATACGGCCAACGAGGCGGCCCACGCCACCGGCGTCGGTCTGGTCATGATCGGCATCCTGCCGACCCTGCGAGCGGACCACTTCGACCGACGATGGATGTCCCCCAAATCGCGCTACTTCCTGCTCAACAAGCAGATCCTGGCCTCCCGGCGCGAGGAGCTCGAACTCGACATGGAGGGTGTGCCCCTGGAGGGTGGCCCACCGGAACGGTTGCGCTGCGCCACAGACTCGATTATCCCCGAATCCGGGTGCACATCGGTGCAGCTGCACCTGCAAGTCGCTCCTCATGACTTCGCGGCGCATTGGAATTCCGCGCAGGCCCTGGCTGGGGTACAGGTGGCGCTGGCCGCGAATTCACCGTTTCTGCTTGGCCGCGCGCTGTGGCACGAGACCCGCATTCCCTTGTTCGAGCAGTCCACCGATACCCGGTCGCCGGAGCTGCGTAATCAGGGGGTGCGCCCGAGAGTATGGTTCGGCGAGCGTTGGATCACCTCGATTTTCGACCTGTTCGAGGAGAACGCGCGGTACTTCTCACCGTTGCTGCCGCAGACTGATGACGAGGACCCGCTGGCGGTACTCGACGGAGGCGGCGCACCATCGCTATCGGAGCTGCGGTTGCACAACGGCACCGTCTGGCGATGGAACCGCCCGATCTATGACGTCATGGACGGCGTGGCGCACCTGCGCATCGAAAATCGGGTGCTACCAGCCGGGCCGACGGTCATCGACGTGCTGGCCAACGCCGCGTTCTTCTTCGGTGCGATGCGTGGGCTCACCGAGCTCGACCGGCCGGTGTGGAGCCAGATGTCCTTCCAGGCCGCGCAGGACAATCTGTACGCAGCAGCCCGGCTCGGCATGGATGCTGTGCTGTACTGGCCGGGCAATGGATGGGTCCGGCCTGATGAATTGGTGTTGCGGAAGCTATTGCCGCTGGCCCACGACGGGCTGCGCAGCTGCGGAATGTCCGATGCCGCCCGGGAGCGCTATCTCGCGGTGATTGAGCAGCGCTGCGACACGCGCCGTACCGGCGCGGGCTGGCAGCGAGCGCC
>JBOHGX010000205.1:0-2834 GCA_050700255.1 Pseudonocardiaceae bacterium | reverse complement strand
CAGATCGCCTGTCGGGTCTGGGTGCACCACGGACAGGAGTACACCGAGCCGCCGCCCGCGATGATCGTCGAGGCGATCCTGCGGCACGTCTACGGAACTGCGCCCGCGCCGGCGCCAGCCCGGCGGTACGAGCTGCCCGAGAACCTGCGACGCTTCTTCGCCGGCAAGGCGGCGGTGGCCCGGCCGGCGCAGTCGATTCCGGACAGCCAGCCCACCGAAGCCACCCACAGCGCGTGCTGCCCGGTCGCCGAGCAGCAAACCTGCTGCGCCGCCTCGGCGAAGCCGGAGTGCTGCGGCGGGGCCACCGAGCAGGGCTGCGGTTGCCGGTGAACGCCCACCGGCAGCCCGAACATCTGGACGCGGAGGCGGTCTGGCGGGACCTGCACGGTCCACTGCTGGGGTTCATCGCCCGCCGCGTCCCGGATCGGGCCAGCGCCGAGGACATCCTGCAGGAAGTCATGCTGCGCATTCACCGCCACGCCGGCGAGCTCAAGAGTGCGCCGGCGGTCGGCGGGTGGATCCACGAGATCGCCCGCAACGCGATCACCGACCACTACCGCCGGGCCGCGGTCCGCCGGGAGCGACCCGCCGGCTCCGAGATCGACCTCGACCGGCCCGCGCCGGCCGTGCCCGAACCCGGCCCGGCCGAGCTGCGCACCGAGCTGGCCGCCTGCCTGGATCCCCTGCTGGCGCAGCTGCCCGCGATCTACCGCGACGCGCTGCGGCTCACCGATCTCGACGGTCGCACCCAGGCCGATGCGGCCGCCCTGATCGGTCTGTCCACCTCCGGGATGAAGACCCGGGTACAGCGGGCCCGCGCCCAGCTCAAGGCGCTCTTCGCCCGCTGCTGCGAGATCGAGCTCGACCGGCGCGGCGGCATCATCGACTACCAACCAAACAACGACTCATGCGACTGTCACACAAGCACGCCAACGCGCCGGGCGGCCGGAAGCCCGCGTGCACACCGGCGCACCGACGCGCCCGCAGCAACGACTGCGCGCAATTGCGTCTGACGCCGCGCGCCGTGATCGACCACAACCGCCACGACCCGCACCCGCCACCCCACACTGTCCAAACCCGTGTCCGCACGACAGGTGTCTCAAAACCAGATTCCGCTGGTCACAACTTTTCGACGGCGAATGGACGAGGCCGGTGAGACGTTCGAAAGGGATCGGATCTGGGTCGTGGATTCGCCTTGTAGGGTCCCAACAGGATCGGTTGCCGGGTCCCGCTAGGCAAGTATGTAGCCCCGTGACGGGAACACATCACCGGTGGGTCATACGGCATCCGCAGCTCCAGACCCTGGCGCTGTCGGTGGCCATCGTTTGAGCTACTCCGGTGGCGGCTCCTCTTACGGACCGCTCGGCGCGCGCCTACCCCCGCATCCGCGCACGGTCAGCGGGAGAAAGCGGACGTGTGTCGGCGACCGGGTGCCTTTGGCGGAATGAGGATCAAGTTGCTACAGGTGGAAGCTGGTGCCGACGCTGTTTGGGATGAATGCCGGGCCGAAGTGGGCGGACATGGCGTGTTGAGCCCGCCTCCGGTGCAGTGTGCGGGGACGAGGACGTTGTTTGGGGTGCAGGGTGGCGAGGTTGTCGAGCACGCGGGGGATGAGGGGCTCGAACAGGGGTCCGTTGAGATGGAATCCGCCTAGCAGGGCGTGCAATGGCTGGTTTCCCGTGAGCCGCTGGGCGTAACGAGCGATGTTGACCACGCCAGCGTGGCCGCACCCGGTCAGTACCGCCAGGCCTTGGTCGCGCACCTTCAAGATCAGTGCCTGGTCGTCAAGAACCAGGGGGTCGGGTTGCCAATCGTCCTGCAACCACGCTTGCTGTGGTGGGAAGCCCGGTTCGTATCCGGTAGTGCGCGGGACCTCCCCGGTGACCAGCACGGACCGTTCGAACAGAAAGCTGGGTTGCTGCTGCTCGATGGTGTCAAGACCCGCCTGCTCCAGCGCTCGACGGCTCGTCGTGGGCATCTCCAGCGGTTCGCGGCCGGGCAACGTGACGCGGGCGACGGCGCCAGAAGTGCGGGTGAATCAGCACCGGAATGTTGGTCCGACCGAGTGTCCGGATCAGCAGCGGCTTGGGGTCGGGATGCGAGTACTCGGAGCCTGTGCGAGCGGTACTGGGCGGCGTGCGTACCCGCTCTGCGGAGGTTACAAATGCTGATCGCGACCTTGGACAGGGACATCGAGCTGAAAGCCATGTGCCGTATTCAACACACTTGGTGGACTGTCTTTGCGAGTGCTACCAAGACGACCTGCAGGCCAACCTATCCAAGCTAGGCAGGGCCGCCGGGTTTGGCGGGGTTATAATCAAAGGAAACAGCACAACATGTGTCTGTTATGTGAAGGGCACCACGTCATCGTGCACCGGCAAGGGTGGCATATCCGGCTCGACGCCCGAGGCCATCCCGAGTTAATTCCGCCAAAAACGATGGATCCCGCCAGAACGCCACTCCACGACCAACTCCGCCAGTAATCCATCGGAGCGACTACGACTGGACGTGGTTCATAGCCGCCGCTGGCCCCCAACACCGGTGCTACTCGCCCGGACTAGGCCCGTCTCGTAGGCTGCCACCACCGTCGAGGTGGGTCATCATACGAGACTCACGGCAGGACGGCTACGGCGCGGATTGGGAAGCTGCCCAGGCCGTGGACCAGGGCGGGCAGCGCGGTCAACCGGACGCCGTGATCGGGCAGCCGGTCCAGACATCCCACGGTTGTAAGTTGTCAAGTGCCTTTTTGTTGGTCTTTTTGCGTGGTGTGGGGTCCAGGCGCGGTCCAGGCGCGACGGGGAGCTGGTGAGCGCGGCGAAGGGCTGCTGGTCGGG
>JBOHGX010000204.1:0-5247 GCA_050700255.1 Pseudonocardiaceae bacterium | reverse complement strand
GCCGTCAGCAGCGTGGTGGCTGTTGACCGGCCCGCAGCGCATCCAGCGCGTTCACCGCCTCTGCCAGGGTGCCCACCCGCACCAGCTGCAGCCCTTCGGGGGCACGCTGCACAGCCTCGGCGCAGTTGCCCGCCGGGACCAGAAACACCGACGCGCCCGCCTCCCGAGCGCGGATCATTTTCAGCGGGATACCGCCGATCGGACCCACCTCACCGCTCGCCTCAATCGCACCGGTACCCGCCACGAAGGTGTTCCCGACCAACGCCCCCGGCGTCAGCTTGTCGACGATGGCAAGCGCGAATATCAAGCCCGCCGAAGGGCCCCCGACATCGGCCAGACTGATGACGATGGCGAAGTTCACGTCGGTCCGATCGGTCACTCCGACACCGAGGTAGCCGCGACCCGGTTGCTCTCCGCCACCGAGCGTGATTGTCACCTCCTGCGGCGCGGCTGCCAGACGCTGGAAGCGGACCTGCACGAGCTGGCCGGGATGGCTGCCCGCGAGCATGTCCACCAGTTGCTGGCCGGTGCTCGTCTCTTTGCCGTCGACGGCCAGCAGCCGATCCCCCGCGGCCAGCTTTCCCTGCGCGGCCCCATCGGTGGCCACCTGGTCGACCACTACCTGGGTGGGATAACCGAGGTAGCGCAGCGCCGCAGTCTCGGCCTTGGACTCCGAGTCCTGAAACATCTGCTGGTTCTGCTTCTCGACCTGCTGTTCGGACAGCCCCGGCGGAAAGATCTCGTCGCGGGGAACCAGTGCGCTACGGCCGGATATCCACAGGCCAAGCGCCCCGTACAACGTCACCTTGTCGATCACCGAGACGGTGGTCAGGTTGAGGTGTCCACTGGTTGGATAGGTCTGGGTCCCCTTGATATTCACCACTGTCTTGCCGGCGACCTCGCCCAGGGTGTTGAACGTGGGACCCGGACGAAGTGCGACATAGGGCACCGGCGCCAGCCCGCCCAACAATCCGAGCACCATGGCCAAACCGAGACTGACCAGCAGGGTCCAGGTTCGGCGGCTCACGGCCGGACAGCGTACGTGCCCCGGGTCCGCGTAACGTGTTCTCCATGAGCGACTTGCCCTTCGGCTTCGGCCCCGAGGACTCGCGAGACCCTCGGGACCCCGAGCGGAGGAAACCCCCCGATGACACCGGCGGCGGCAGCACCGACCCAGCCAACCCGTTCGCAGCCTTCGGGGCCAGCGGCTTGGACGTCGGAGCCCTCGGTCAGATGCTCACCCAGCTAGGTCAGATGCTCAGCCAGGGCGCGGCCGGTGGCGGTGGGGGCCCAGTCAACTACGACTTGGCCAAACAGATGGCGATGCAGAAGCTGTCCACGAGCGGGTTGCCCTCGGCCCAGCAGGCCTCCGCGACCACCGATGCAGTGCGGCTGGCCGAGCTGTGGCTGGACGCGGCAACGGCGCTGCCCACCGGGACCCAGAGCAGTGCTGCGTGGGCGCCGCGGGACTGGGTAGAGCGAACGCTGCCCACCTGGCAGCGACTGTGTGACCCGGTGGCGCGCCGAATGGCCGGTTCGTGGATCGACGCTTTGCCCAGCGAAGTCCGCCAGACAGCCGGACCACTGGTGGCGATGGTGGAACAGATGGGCGGGATGGCCTTCGGCTCGCAACTGGGCTCGGCGCTGGCCCAGCTCGGTGGCGAGGTACTCACCTCGACCGATATCGGACTGCCGCTGGGACCGCTGGGAGTGGCGGCGCTGCTGCCGGGCGCGGTCGAGCGGTTCGCCACTGGGTTGGAGCGTAAGAGCTCCGAAGTGATCGTGTTCCTGGCAGCCCGGGAGGCCGCGCACCATCGCCTGTTCGCTCACGTGCCGTGGCTGCGCCAGCGGCTGTTGGACACCGTCGAGGAGTTCGCCCGCGGGATCCAGGTGGACACCGACGCGCTGCAAGAGATAGCCCGCCAGGTCGACCCCGCGGACCCGCAGAGCATGGATCAGCTGATGGCATCCGGTCTGCTGGAGCAACGGAACAGTCCCGAGCAGAAGGCCGCCCTGACCCGACTGGAAGCGCTGCTGGCGCTGGTAGAAGGCTGGGTCGACGTCGTCGTTGCCGACGCCGTGGGTGAACGGCTTCCCGGTGCCGATGCGATGCGCGAGACACTGCGACGACGGCGTGCGTCCGGGGGCCCCGCCGAGCAGACCTTCGCCACACTGGTCGGCCTGGAGCTGCGGCCGCGCAAACTCCGGGCGGCCTCCGAGTTGTGGCGAAAGCTCACTGATCAGCAGGGAATCGAGGACCGCGACGCCTTGTGGGGCCACCCGGACCTACTACCCACAGCCGAGGATCTCGATGACCCCGCACGGTTCGTCAATCGGGCCGCAAATCAGGCCGCCGAACTGGACGATCCGATCGCCGCGCTGGAGCGCACCGCCGCGGCCGACGCCCCTCGTGAGCAGTCTCCCGACGACTCCCAGGCTCCGGGCTCGGAAGCAACTGACCCCGAGGCAACTGGCCCGGAGGCTTCCGGTCCCGAGCCTCCCGACGACCAACCTCAGCGCCCTCCGGAGTGATCGTCGTCGCCCTGTTGTTTCCAGGGCTGGCGCAGAATGCCGCCCGTGCACAGCTGTGGATAGGTCGTGGATAACCGATCGGGGCTGTGGACGGCCGTTTGAGCTAGGGAGCCGAGCGCACCAAGATTCCGAGACATGAGTCTGCCGAACACCGCCGCTATGCCGTCTTATCTGCCTGAGCGGCTACGACTCGCGCCGGGCCGAGCGGCCGTGTGGCGTTCCCCCAGCTGCCTGCAGCTCGGGTTGGACCCGCAACGCGCCATGGTTCTCGACGGCCTGCCCGAACCGCTCGCGGCGCTGCTCAAGCGCATGGACGGGGTCCGCAGCACTGCGGAGCTGATCGCAACGGCCGAGACGGCCGGATCACCAGCAGGCGATGCCCTCGCGATGCTCACCGATCTGCACCACAGCGGCCTGGTGCAGGACGCCTCGGCTGCCGACGACGGTGCACCGGGCTGGCACCGCGTCGCGCTGGCCACCGAGGCAACCAGCTGGTCGGTGCACACCACCTGCGCAACACGACGCGTGCTGCGCCAGCGGCGTGAGGCTGCGGTACGGGTGGTCGGATCCGGCCGGGTGGCAGTGGCGCTGGCAACCTTGCTGGCAGCGGCCGGGGTAGGCCAGGTCGCGGTGGAAGCCACTGGAACGGTCACCGCCGCAGACATCGGCACCGGCTACCTTCCCGACGATGTCGGCCGGACCCGCGCGGCAGCGGCGGCGGATGCCGTGCGCCGGTGCGCGCCCGAGGCTACCGGTACCCTTCGCCGCCGGCCGGACCTGATCGTGCTCTGTGATGTGGCGGTCCCCGAGCCGGTCATGCTGACCGAGCTGCTCGCAGCCGGGATTTCGCATCTGATCAGCTACGCCCACGAAGGAACGGCAGTAGTCGGCCCGCTGGTGTGCCCGGGTCGCAGCAGCTGCCTGCATTGCGCCGAGCTACACCGCGCGGACTCCGACCTGGTCTGGCCGAAACTGGCGGCCCAGCTAGCTGGGCAGGTCCAGTCCGCCGGATTGGCCTGCACCCAGCTCGCTGCCGCGTTGACCGCTGAACAGGTACTCGCTGCACTGGCCGGACCACGAGCCGGTCTGCCGGTCCCGCCGACGTGGGGCGCTACGCTCGAAGTGGACCCGGTACGCGGCACGTTGCGTCGACATCCCCGGCCAGTGCACCCACGCTGCGGCTGCGGCGCCCGATGACGTCTCAACACCACTACGCCGTAACACCACTACTATGGGGGGCGGGCCCGGGAGACAATCACCCCGTGACCGACATTCCGCGCAAGGCCGCTGCGCGAACCGCCCGGCTCGCGAGCCTCCCGCTCGGGGTGGCTGGCCGGGTCGCCGCCGGGTGGGGCAAGCGGCTGACCGGGCAGGACGCGCGGGACGTCAACGCTGAGCTCAGCGCTCGTACCGCCGAGCAACTCTTCGCGGTGCTCGGCGAGCTCAAGGGCGGCGCGATGAAGTTCGGCCAAGCGCTGAGCGTGTTCGAGGCGGCGATCCCCGACGCGCTCGCCGAGCCGTACCGGGAGGCACTGACCAAGCTGCAGTCCGCGGCGCCGCCGATGTCCGCACGGTCCGTGCAGCGAGTGCTTGACGAGCAACTCGGCTCGGGATGGCGCCGCCGCTTCGCCGACTTCTCCGATGAGCCTGCGGCAGCCGCCAGCATAGGACAGGTGCACCGCGCGATGTGGCATGACGGTCGTGAGGTCGCGGTCAAGGTGCAATACCCGGGCGCAGACGAGGCGCTGCGCTCCGACTTGCGGCAACTGCAGAGGTTCAGCCGACTGTTCCAGGCGATCGTGCCGGGCATGGAGGTCAAGCCGCTGCTCGCCGAGTTGCGGGAGCGGATGGTCGAGGAACTGGATTACCGTGACGAGGCCGATAACCAGCGCGCATTCGCCGCAGCCTTCCGTGACCACCGCGAGATCACCGTTCCCGCCGTCGTCGCCAGCTCGCCAAAAGTCATGGTGTCGCAGTGGGTCAGTGGGACCCCGATGGCGCAGATCATCCGCGCCGGTTCGCGGTCCGAGCGGGATGACATCGGGCGCAAGCTGTCGGAGTTCCACTCCTCCTCCCCCGCCATCACTGGGTTACTGCACGCAGATCCGCACCCGGGCAACTTCCTGCGCCTGGATGACGGGCGGTTGTGCGTACTGGACTTCGGCGCCTCGGCGAAATTGCCCGGGGGACCCCCGCGCACCCTGGGGGTGGCAACCCGGCTGGCTGTCGAGGAACGCCCGGACGAGTTACTCGAGCTGCTGCGTACGGAGGGCTTCGTCCGACCCGGCATGCAACTCCAGGCCGAGGACGTGCTGGCCTACCTCGGCCCGTTTGCCGACCCGGTACGCGATGAGACCTTCCACTTCACCCGAGCCTGGATGCAGTCTCAAGCCGAGCGCGTCGGCGACTTTTCCGGCCCGGACTTCCGGACCGGGCGAGCGCTCAATCTGCCACCCAGCTACCTGCTGATCCACCGGGTGACCACCGGGACATTCGGCGTGCTGTGCCAGCTCGACGCCACTGTGCCGCTGCGCAGGATCGCTCAACGCTGGCAACCAGGTTTCGCCAACTGATACCCGTCCCCCGAACCATTGCTCGACGGCGACGCGCAGACTCCAGTCGCACGGTTGCGCCGCCGATGTAAGCCAGCAGATGCGGCCATCGGAGTTGGCTGTCGTTGTATGCACGCGGGACCGAGGTTGGGGGCCCTTGAAG
>JBOHGX010000203.1:0-26321 GCA_050700255.1 Pseudonocardiaceae bacterium | reverse complement strand
ACGCGCCACCCACCCACCGCTGTCATCCCGGAACAGGGCACCCGTTGTCGCCAGACCGGTGAGCAGCTCCTCGACGAACAGCGGCACGCCGTCTGCGCGGGAACCGACGAAAGCGTCCACCTCGGGTGGCGCCGGCATGTCGCCCAGGCAGGCCCGGACCATCGCAGTGACCAGCGACCGGTTCAGCCGGTTGAGATCGAGCACGGTCGCGGAGTTCCGCGCTTGCAGGGTGTGGGCCAGCCGGACCGCGGGATTCGCGCTGCCGGGTCGCAGTGTCGCCAGCAGCAGCGTCGGTTCCGCACGCAGGTTGTCCGCGAGGTACTCGGTCACCGCAAGCGTCTCCGGATCCGCCCAGTGCAGGTCCTCCAGCACCAGCAGGCACCCCCGGCGCCAGCCGAGGACCCGGGCCAGGCGCAGCACCGCCTCGCCGAGCAGGACCAGCGACGGATCACCGGCGCCGTCGCCGGCAGCCCACTGCGGAACCAGGCGACCCAGGGTGGCACGGAACGGGTCGAGGTCCGGATGCGCGGGAAGGCCTCCGGCTCGCACCCCGGAACGGACCGCCTCGGCGAGCGGCCGCAGCGCGGCCGGGCGCTCGGCCTGCACCGCGCGGCCGCACAGGACGGTAAGCCCGGCCTCTCGCGCGATCCCGCAGGCCTCCGTCACGAGGCGGGACTTCCCCACGCCCGCCTCCCCGAGCAACAGCACCTCGCCACCCGCACCGCGACGGGCCGCCTCGACGTCCCTGCGCAAGACGCCGAGTTCGCGGTTCCGCCCTACCAGCACCGGGCAGCGCACGTCGCCAGTATCACGGAGTCCCCCATACGAATACGAGACCCAAGGCCGGCGAAACGCCCCGTCAACGGCTGTAGTGGTACCTGCACGCCGCGATCCGGATTTCGTCCTCAACGACCCGGTACACCAGCCGATGCTCATCCGTGATGCGGCGTGACCAGTAGCCTTGGAGGGCGTGCCGCAACGGTTCCGGCTTCCCGATCCCCTCGTTGCCGTTGCGGACGATGTCCTGGATGAGAGCGTTGATCCGGAGGAGCAATTTGCGGTCCTGCGCCTGCCACCACAGGTAGTCGTCCCAGGCGAGCTCGTCCCAGACCAGCTTCACTCGACGAGATCGTGGGCGGTGCCCGAGCCCGACTCCAGCCGGTCGATCGAGGCGAGCAGCCGGCGCGCGTTCTCCGGACTGCGGACCAGGTAAGCCATCTCCTTGAGAGATTGGTAGTCGTCCAGCGAAACAATCACCACGGGTTCGTGGCCCGCCCGGGTGATGACGACCTCCTCCCGGTCGTTGACCACGGAGTCGAGCGTCTCAGCGTAACGTGCGCGAGACTCCGAGTAGCTCATTGTCTTCACGGCAACTCCTCACCAATGATGTACAACAAATTGTACGCCACCGGTGACACCGGCGGCGAGGGAGTCTCGGTCGGCGCAGGCTTGGGATATTTTCGAGGGTCGTGAGCCATGATCCTGCGTCCGACCAGATCGCCGCTTACCTCGATTGGTACTTCGACCGGAACCCGGTGCACGCCGGCGCGCTCGGTGCACCCGGGTACTCCCACCGGCTCGGCGACTTCAGCGCCACCGCCTTCGACAGTCGCGAGCGGGAGATCACCGGATGGCTGGCCCGGTTCGAGGCCGAGCCGGTCGGGATCGACCGGGACCTCGTCGTATCCGTGCTGCGTGGAGACCTGCTGCTGGCCGAGTGGCCTGTCTGGCGGCGCGACCCGTCGGTGTACCTCACCCCCGTGTTCGCCGGCTTGCTGCCGCCGTTCCTGCACCGGCTGCACCCGGAGTCGGAGCTGGTGGATGCGGCGGTGGCCCGGCTCGCGGAGCTACCCGCGGCGCTGGCGTCGTGCCGGGCGAACCTGGACCCCGGGCTGTCCGCGCCGCGGCTGGTGCGCCGCGCTCTCGGGCAGGCGTCGCCGCGGTCTACGACGGGGTGGGCGCGTCGACGTTTTCGACGCCAGCCTCGCCTCGCTTCGCCCACGCGGGATGCTCGTGCTTTACGGCGCGGCCAGCGGACCGGTGCCCCCGGTGGACCCCCAACGACTGAACTCAGCCGGGTCGGTGTTCCTCACCAGGCCAAAGCTGGCGGACTATGTTGCGACCCGCGATGAACTCACCTGGCGGGCAGGCGAGGTGTTCGACGCTATCCAGGACGGGTCGCTGCGGATCAGCATCGGCGGCCGGTATCCGCTGGCCGAGGCCCATCGCGCCCACCAGGATCTGCAGAGCCGTCGGACTACCGGAAAGCCTTTGTTGCTGCCCCGCTGATCAGCCAGGTTGATCGGTGATCCGATGGCACAGCCAGGCCAGCGCGAGCGGGTAGCGGTAATCGATCCCGCGGTGGCCGGCGTCGAACAGCTCGAAGTGCACCCGCTCGTCGGGCAGCCCGGCGGCTCGCAGCTGGTCGCGAAAGGCCTGCGCACCGAGGTCGAGGTACCACTCGTCGCGGGTACCGGCGTCCAGCCAGACCGCGCGCAATGGGCGCAACGCGTCGGCGTAGCGCGGCGCCATCCGCACCGGGTCCCAGTCCAGCCAGCGTTGCCAGACCGCCGGACGCAGGACTCCGGTGCGCGGATCGAACGGCAGCTCCGGCGTGCCGTCCTGGTGGGCGGAGAAGCACGCGGAGATGCCCAGCATCATGAGCAGGTCCTCGTCGGCGGGCTTGGTGAACGCCGCCCGGGACTGGAAGTCTGACCACCAGGCGCCGATGTCGCCGTCGTAGTCGCGCAGGTGGCGCACCGACTTGCCGAACTCGGCGAGGTAGCACAGCTCATACAGGGCGTCCCCGGCGTGGCTGGCCAGCGCACCGAACAGGTCGGGCCGCAGCATCGGTGTGATCATGGCACCGAACCCACCGGAGGACTTGCCGCTGATCGCCCGGTGCGCGGGCTCGGGCAGCGTCCGGTAGTAGGCGTCGACGAACGCCACGACCTCGTCGCACAGGTAGCTGTGGTAGCGCCCGGTGCCGGGAGAGTCGACGAACTGGCTGCCACCGTAGGCCGTCCAGGCATCGACGAAGACGACGATCGCGGGCGGCACGTCGCCGGCGGCAAACACGGCGTCGGCGGTTTCCGGGAATGGCTGGCGGTACGGGCTGCGGTTGCGCCACATGGCCAGGTGCCCGGTATAGCCCTGGATCACATAGACGCTCGGATAGCGCTGCCGTGAGTGGTCGTAGCCGGGAGGCAGGTACACCCACAGCGGGCGGCACGCCGGATCACCCAGCGGGTTGTCCTGCAGTAGCACACTCTCGATCACGTGTTCGTCGAATCGCCCAGCGAGCGCAGTGGACCAGGGCAGCACGCCGTTCACCGTAACCGTCTGCAGGTGCGCCGTGGAGTGGCGTCGGTTCAGATGATCCGCAGGGGCACGCACCGCTACAGCGATCCGAGGACTCTCGCCGAGGCGTTGCGTTGTCGCGATGAAAAATAGAGGCTAGTCCACCGGCAAGGACCCGTCGCAGTTGCGACAACACCCAGCCAAGACAACTTCCGAGTCATGGGCCACCTGTGCGGCGCGGTCGTGTATCAGTTGGCTCGGTGCGGGCGTGCGGCAGCAGCACTACCCGCTGGCGGGTGGCGGGTGGGAGGCCAGCGTCGAGTGGCCGCCCGCTGTGGTCCCGGGAATCTGTGGAACCGGCAGGTGCCGGTTCCACAGGCGGGAAGATAGGCAATTCTCCCCGAACGTCCATGTTGGCCTCTCCACTGCTGGGGTTCGTAAGCAAATATACCTCGACGATAGATACGTTGAAATGGGGAAAAATTTAACATCGGATTAATGTTTGGCCCCTTGACGCGGCATCTGCATTTGCACCTTACTTAAGGCACGATCAAATGCACGTGAACCTCTCCGCAAGCTAGGCTGCAATGCGGGAGGCGGGGATTGATCTCCACGAACGCTGTGAGACCGCGCCGCGCCGCCCTTTTGAGGGGGTCATGGTCAGCCAGCAGACACCCGTCATGATCCGCGGTCACTGGCGAGGGCAGACCGTTGCCTACGCCCGCGGCTGGTGCCGGTCTCGTAACGTCGGCGAATCCGCTCCGGGTCGACGCCGAGCAGATATTGGACCTTGAGCCACTGCATCAGCACTGTCATGCGCCACGGCCCCTGCTCGACCAGCCGCCGGGCCGACGCAGTGACAGAGGTCGGCAGCACCACAAGCCGGCCACGTCGCCGCAGCATGCGGGACATCTCCAGGTCCTCCATGAGCGGCAGCTCGGGGAAGCCGCCCACCGAGTCGAACACGTCACGGCAGACGAACATCGCCTGGTCACCAAAGATCCAGTGCAGCCGGCGAGCCCGCTGATTCGAGCTGACCGCCAGGTAGTCCAAGCCCCAGCTACGTTGGTCGAAGCGCAGTTGCAGGCCACCTCCGACCACGCCGGGATCGAGCATCGCGCGCCGGAGCAGGCCGAGAGCATCGGCCGGGATCAGGCAATCCACGTGGATGAACCACAGGATGTCACCAGTGGTCAGCGCGGCACCGGCGTTCATCTGCGCCGCCCGGCCCGGCATGCTGCGCACGGTCTGGGCATGTTGAGCGGCAAGGTCGAAGGTGCCATCGGTGCTGCCGCCGTCCACCACCACCAGCTCGCAGTCGGGAAAGTCGCGGCGCAACCGTCGCAGGCAGTCCGCAATGCATGCTGCCTCATCGAGTGCGGGCACCACGATCGACACCGTGACCAGCTTGCTCATCATGATCGTGATCGATCCGATCTCCTATGAGCGTCGAATAGGTTGCTGGAAACAGCCCACACCTTACGGAGTGCACGTGACCGCAGTAGCCGATTCCGCCATTGAAGGCCTGGACCCCGGGTCCGGACCTGGCCACGTCGCGATCCTCGGCGCCGGCCCGATCGGTCTGGATGCCGCGTTGGCCTGCCTGGACAGGGGTTGGCCCTGCACTGTGTACGAGTCGGCTGCCTCGGTGGCGGCAAACGTCACCGCGTGGAGCCATATCCGGTTGTTCACGCCCTGGTCGATGAACGTGTCGGCGCAGATGCTCACGCATCTCCAGGCTGCCGGGGTGCAGCCACCAGGGCCTGCCGAGCACTGCCCGACCGGCGCTGAGTTCGCCGAGCAACTCCTTCGCCCACTGGCCGAGCTGCCGGAGCTGGCGGCCACCATTCGTAGCCACACCAGGGTGCTCGCCGTCGCCCGGCAGGGCCTGCTCAAGCACGAGGAAATCGGTAGTACGCAGCGCGGTTCGCAGCCCTTCCGGCTGCTGCTCGCCGGTCCCAGAGACGGCACCGATGACGTCGAGTACGTGGAGCACGCCGACCTGCTGCTGGACTGCACCGGCAGCTACGGCCAGGCCAACTGCCTCGGCGATGGCGGCATCCCGGCTCCCGGGGAACTGCAAGTGGCGGATCGAATCATCCGCCGCATTCCAGATCTGAACAGAGAGCCCGATCAGTGGGCGGGCCGCCGGGTGCTGCTGGTCGGCGCCGGGAAATCAGCCCAAACCGCAGCACGGGACCTTGCTGAGCTGGTGGGCACGCGGCCCGACACCCAGGTGCTCTGGGCGGTGCGGGCGGCGGACCCGGACTGGGGGGAGATCTCCAACGATCCCCTACCCCAACGCCAGGAGCTGGTCGACGTGTCGCAACGGCTGCGGTCCGGCGCGGTACCCGGAGTCCAGGTGCGTACTGCTGTGGTGATCGACGCGTTGCGCGAAACGGACGACGGTGTGGCCGTGGCTCTCCGGTCGAGCACTGGGGATGTCGAGGAGATCGTTGTCGACCGCATCGTCGCCTTGACCGGCTTCCTGGGTGACACCTCGCTGTACCGGCAGCTCCAGGTGCACGAGTGTTACGCCACCGCGGCACCGATGAACCTGTCGGCGGCGTTGCTGGGCGCGGCGGGTGCCGGCCCGGCGGACTGCTTGGCTCAGGCGTCGCACGGCGTGGACGCCTTGCGGGTACCGGAGCCGAACTTCTTCGTACTGGGCATGAAGTCCTACGGACGCAACAGCACCTTCCTGCTCCGCGTCGGGTACGAGCAGGTCGACGAGGTGACCAACGCCTACTCCTAGCTGCCGTCTCACACGGCGCAGTTGTAGATCAGCGGCAGGGAGCCGTCGCGCTGGCGAAGCCGCAGGAACAGCTCCACCGCCCGCCGTTTGGCCTCGGCCATGCTGACGTCAGGTCCGGCGAGCAGCATGTCCGGGGAGGTATCGAGGTCAGCACCGGCCGGGTGCCAGTGCCAACCGTCGGCGGTAACGGTCAACTCGGGCACGGTGTTGTCCTCGCTGATGGCGACCCCCTCATCGGAGTATCCTCGCTTGACCAGCGGCCGCACCGCGAAGTCCCGGCCCCGTATGCCCTTGGCGGCCAGCAGCGCTCGCAGCGGCTCGACTTGGGCGGAGTTCTGCGGCGTCTCGGTCATGCCGACCCGTACCGGCAGGTTCAGCGACAGCGCCAGGTCCAGGCCGGCCATCGCCTTGGCCCAGGACCCCCGCCCCCGGTGTGCGTCGTGGAACTGGGCCTGGGCTCCATCCAGCGAGGTCTGCAGGATCAGCCGCTGGCGGCCGACCAACCGCTCCAGCTGCGTGCGTCGCCAGCCCTGATACAGCATGGCGTTGGTCAGGCACACCACGTCGAGCTGCTCGGTGGCATAGAGCAGCATCTCGACGAGGTCGCGTTCGAGAAACGGCTCGCCACCGGTGACATACAGTTCGGTGAAGCCCTCCGCAACCGCCTCGTCGACCAGCTCGCGAAACCGCGGCAGACCGAGCTGGCGTCGGCGGGCCTGCGGGGACGAGGCCACAGAGCAGTAGTTGCAGGCCAGGTTGCAGTGGAAATTGGTGTAGAGCCACAGGCGCGGCGGGAACAGTGCGGTGCCGAACAGCGGCAGCACCGGCAGGCCGTTGTCCGGGATCTCCGGCGTTTGCGCCCAGGACACCTTGGCGCCGGCAAAAGATGGCATCGCCGATTTGTAGAGCTGGAAGCGGCCCCGGGAGCGCTCCACCGGCGGCACGATCTCCAGGCAGGTGGTCCACCATCCGGTCTCCACGGCCTGGGTGAATGCCTCGGGTAAGCCGACGTTGCGCATCGACGCCGCATGCGCGGGCCAGTCATAGTCCAGCGCCACCAGCTCCGCGGTGGCGTTGCCGTCCTCGCAGTCCAGCAACGCGTACCAGACGTGTTGACCGCCGTCGTTGGCCGGCCGGCCGAGTACCCCGACGTTGACGACCAGCGTGTCGCGGTCCACACCGGGGCCGGCTGCGTGTTCCCCGACGGCCCCGTCGGGGAAGTGTCTGATCCACGGCAGGCCGGAGTGCGTGCAGCAGATCACGTCCGCTCCGGACGCGTCGATCCGCGTCCGGTGTGCGTCGTCGGGCAGCGATTCCCACCAGAAGTCGTTGACAGCCAGCGGGGAGCCGTGCACGAGATGCAGAGCCACGCCGTCGACCATCTCCCGGTGCTCCGTGGCCAAGGTGCGCATCCACGCCGCGAAGTCGCGGGAGGTGTGCCGCAGCGTGTAGTCGTAGGCGATTGCGGCGAAGGCGTTGTCGTCGTCATCGGCGTATCCGCAGCCGCAGTCGGGATCTCCCCGACCGATGGCGAGTTCATAGTTACCTGCGATGCACTCGACGCCGTTGCCGGTCAGCAACGGCCAGATCGCCTCCGGTTCGGCCCCGTAGGCGCCGAAGTCACCCAGGCACCACAGCCGGTCGGCACCGCGGGCTCGCGCGTCGGCGACGAAGGCTCGTAACGCGTACGGGTTGGAGTAGGTCCCACCGCACAGCGCCAGCCTCGTCATAGGGCCAGCCTCGTCATCAAACGCACCTTCCCTTCGAGACGCCTACCGTGCTGTTCTTACCTTGCCGGCGAACCGGTTCGGCACGATCAGCGAAATGAAGGCAAAGGCCACCGAAAGGCGCGGTGAACATGCGAGTGATCGATATGTTGCGGCGGTGGGAACGTCGGACCCGGCCGGTCGATCCGGAGTTCGCCGCAGTACTCGACCGCCGCTGGACCGAGCTTCCAGAGCACGTCAAGGCCCCCGGTCAGCTCCTCGGCAGGCACGCGGTGGGCTGTGAGGGCACCCACGGGGTGTTCCCGCGCTGCAACCTTGCGTGCACGCCCTGCTATCACTCGCGTGACGCCAACCGGGTCCGGGTGGATGGGACGCACACGATCGCCGAGGTCGACAAGCAGATGGCGTTGCTACGCCGGGTGCGAGGGCCACGCGCTCACGCGCAGCTGATCGGCGGGGAGGTGACCCTGCTGTCCCCCGACGACCACGCGGCCACCTTGCTGACGATGCGCCGCTACGGGCGTGAGCCGATGAGCATGTCCCACGGGGATTTCGATTACGACTACCTGGAGTCGCTGGCGCTGGACGGGCAAGGACGGCGGCGGCTGGCGCGGCTGTCGTTCGCGGGGCACTTCGACATGCTCATGTTCGGCCGCCGCGGCATCCCCCGGGCGGGCAGCGAGCGGGAGCTCAACCCGTACCGACAGCGGTTCGTCGACATGTTCACCCGCCTGCGCCGCGCGCACGGAGTGCGGTTCTTCCTGGCGCACAACATGACCGTCACCCCGGCGAATCTCGGCCAGGTCGCCGACGTCGTGCGGGACTGCCACGCGATGGGCTTCGGCATGTTCTCGTTCCAGCCCGCGGCGTTCGTCGGGGACAACCGGCGCTGGCACGAGGACTACGAGCAGACCGGCATGGACGAGGTATGGCGGGAGATCGAACGCGGTGCCGGCGTCAAGCTGGACTACACCGCCTTTCAGCACGGCGACCTGCGCTGCAACCGGGCGGCTTACGGGTTTTTCGTCGGGCGGCGCTGGCACCCGTTCTTGTCCGGCGACGACGCGGATGACCTCGCCACCAGGGACGCTTTCTTCCGCTACTTCGGTGGGGTCAACTTCACCGGAGTGGAGGCGCCGGACCTGGCCGGCAAGCTGGTGCGGACGATCGTGCGCCACCCGGTCATCCTCGCGATCGCGCTGCGGTGGATCGCCCGCCTCGTGCGCCGGGTCGGCGGGGTGCGGGTGCTGCTGCGTCACGGCGTGCGACCGGTGTCGTTCGTGGTGCACCAGTTCATGGACGCCGCGGACGTCACGCCAGCATGGGAGCTGATGCAACGCGGCGAGAAAGCCTCCGATCCGCGGATCCTCGCCACCCAGGAACGGCTCGCATCGTGCCATTACGCGATGGCCCACCCCGAGACCGGTGAACTCGTTCCGGCCTGCGTGCAGCACTCGGTGCTCGACCCGATCGAGAACATCGAACTCCGCCGGTTGCTGCCCATCGTCAACATCTCAGACGTCCGTGCCACGTGAGGTCGACCAGCCCGTCCCCCTCGACGGGCTCGAGCTGCCCGACGCACGCACCGGCCAGACCGTGGACCTCGGCGCGCTGCCCGGCAGGTACCTGCTCACCGCGATCCGGCACCGGTTTTGACTGCCCTGCCAGCAGCACCTCGTGCAGGTGCGCGAGCAGGCCGCCGGTCGCCCGATCGGGCTGATCGCCTTCGGGTTCAGCCCACCCGCCGCGCTCGCCGCGCTCGCCGACCACGTCGGCTGGCCGGGCCTGTTCCTCGCCGATGAGAACCGCCGGCTCTACGGGTTGCTCGGCATGCGCCGTGCCAGGCTGTGGCAGGTGTACTCGCCGGGAACCCTGGCCCGCTACGCGCTCGCCGCAACGCGCGGGCACCAGCTGCCGCGGCCGGTAGAGGACATCCGGCAGATGGGTGGCGACGCGCTGCTGTGCGACGGCACTGTCGTGCGCCGCTGGCTACCCCGCACGCCCAACGACCGGGTCAGCCCAGCACACCTAGTTGGTGGCTCTTCAAGAGCCACCAACCACCCCAAGCGCTGCCCGTAACGACGACCAACCGTGGCTGATCGGGGAAACGCGATGCCGTCCTACGACTACGACCTGGCGATCATCGGCGCGGGATCGGGCGGGCTGACCGCCGCCCGACTCGGCCGCTTCTTCACCAAGCGGGTCGCGTTGATCGACAAAGACCGGCTGGGTGGGGACTGTCTGCACTACGGCTGCGTGCCGAGCAAGGCGTTGATCAAAGCGTCCCGGGTGGCCCACGAGGCCGCCACCGCACAGCGGTGGGGACTGTCCGCGCAGCCGGTGAACAACGGGCTCGCCGCGGTCAACGCCCGGGTGCAGCGAGCCATCGCCGACATCGGCAAGCTGGACGACACCATGGCGTTGTCCGAGCTCGGAGTGGACGTCCTGCTCGGCGGCGCCACCTTTGGTGACTCGCACACGCTGCGCGTGGCAAACCGAGATATCACGGCCAAGTTCATCCTGATCGCCTCAGGCAGCCGGCCCGCGGTACCTGCTATCGAGGGGCTGGCCGAGGTCGGTTACCTCACCAACGAAGACGTCTTCGACCTCAGCGACCTCCCGGGCCGGCTCGCGGTGATCGGTGGCGGTCCGATCGGTGTGGAGCTCGCGCAGGCATTTCACCGGCTCGGTTCCACGGTGACCGTGCTGCAGCGCGGGCCGCATCTGATCCCGCGCGACGACGCCGAGATGATCGACGTGCTGGAGCGCCAGTTCGCCGAGGAGGGCATCGACCTTCGGCTGCATACCCGGCTGCACGCAGTGCGCCGCGACGGCGCCGATACGGTACTCACCCTGGACGGCGGCCAGCTGCGGGTGGACAAGATCCTGTGCGCGGTCGGGCGGTTACCCAATGTGGAATCGCTGCGACTCGAGGCCGCCGGGGTCACCACCAACGAGCGGGGAATCGCGGTCAACGAGCTACTCCAGACCAACCAGTCACATATCTACGCCGTCGGCGACGTGATCGGCGGGCCGGTGTTCACCCACTACGCCGGGCACCAGGCGGCGCACGCGGTACGCAACATCTTCGTCCCGATCAAGGCCAAGTTCGCGCCTGGACATCTGCCGTGGGTGACCTTCACCGATCCGGAGATCGCGCACGTCGGCCACACCGAAGAGCAGGCACGCGCAGCCGGGGACATCTTCGAGGTCATCCGCTTCCCCTACAGCCACAACGAGCGCGCCGTGACCGATGCCGAACCCGTCGGTCTGATGTAGTTCCTCATCGACGGCAAACGGCGGCTCATCGGAGCCCACATCGCCGGGCAGTGCGCCGGCGAGATGATCAATGAGCTCACTCTGGCCATGAACAACGACCTCACCGTCGACGCGATCATCGGCTCGATCCACGCCTACCCGACCTACTCGTTCGCGATCCCGATCGCGCTCTACGACTACGCACTGACCGAGAACCCCAGCACCGCGGCCAGGGTCGGCCGGTTCCTCAGCCGACTCACCTAGTGCCAGCCACGATCTCCACTAGTCGGCGCCGAGAACGAGGGTGCCGTCGTTGGCGCGGTTGTGCCGCTCCACCATTGCTTCGAACTCGGTCGCCACGCACCGCGGCGTTGCTCGTCGACCGCGGCGACTTCGCCGGGGCGAGCGGATTCGCGCAGCGCGCACTGGACGCTGTCGCCAAGGACGACCCGGTGCGGCGCTACGCCTTGCAACCGCTGGGCGAAGTGGCGTTGTTCGAGGGCCGCCTGGACGAGGCGGTCGAGCTGTTCACCGCGGTGAGCAACCGGTTGGCCGATGCATCCCGTCCGGCCTGGCCAGTGAGGCATTCGACGAGTACCGGCGCAGGCACCAGTGCCGGCCAGAGCCCGGCGGTCCGCATCTCGCCGATGACGGCAGCGGCGCGGGGTGATCGCTGGGCGAGCCAGCTGACGCCGCCGGAGTCGAGGACAACCCTCATCCGGCTCGGCGATCGTCGCTTCGGTGAGGTTATGAACGAACCGTTTCGCGTACTCGACATCTGCGGCGCTCGGTTCGCCGACTTCCTCGATCAACTCAGCGAGGTAGGCGTCGGTGGCTGCCTCGAGTTCCCGCCGGTACAGCTCTTCGCGGACCGCACGCTGGTCTCGGGTGTTGTCGGGTCATTTGTTGCCGAGTTGTCGGCTGCAACCGTCATGCGATGTCGCTCCCGATCCACTCGTTCCTCGACGGATCGCGGCGGCGCTGGACGCTGCCATGGCAGTGAGCCCGGTCGTTACGGTCACCGGAGCGCGCACCGCGGGCAAGAGCACGCTGGCCGTGCAGATCACCGGCCGCACCGGCGGGTTGGGTACGGGCCAACGCACCAGGTCGAACTCGGGACCATCGGTTGGGTCGAGGTGTTCCACGATCCCGACGGCCTGGAGATCCACCTCTACAGCCGGCAGCGGCACGTGCTCACCGCGGCATGGACAACTTCTTGTCGCCGCGAGGGCCGCAAGGCATGTGGTGCGACCAAACGTCCGGGAGGTGGGCGACCATACGTGCAAGTAAGGAGCGACCAATCGTCCAGGCGATAGCCTGATGCTGGCGGGGCCTTGGGTCCGCTCCTCGAGGGCTTCGTGCTGATGGAGTTGGCTCGGCAGCTGACCTGGTCGGATCAGCGGGCGGAGCTCTATCACTACCGCACCAAGGACAAGGTCGAAGTGGATGCAGTCCTGGAGAACCGGCAGGGGCAGGTCGTCGGTGTGTGAGGTCAAGGCCGGCTCCACGGTCCGCGAGGAGGACTTCCGGGGCCTACGGCACCTCGCCGACCGGCTCGGCGATGACCTCGTCGTCGGCCTTGTGCTCTACACCGGCAACCAGACACTTCCCTTCGGTCGACGGCTGCGCGCCATGCCGATAGCGCCCTGTGGGCGGTCGGTCAGACCCCACCGCGCTGGCCGCAACCCGCCTAAGTGTCGCGAGCCCGCTGCCAACCCTGTCGTCGCCGAGTTCGACACCGTCAGCCGTTGTCAGCGACACCCTGGCGGTACGCGTCGCCGACGGGAACGAACACCTGCCACTCGTATGGTCAGCCCATCCCCGGCTTTGGCCGCTGATTTAGTGGACTGCGGCTCCACGCCGGCGAGGTCGGCTCGACGACCGACCGATCCGGGCCGGGTGGCGCGAGGCGGGAGAGCGCCGCGCGGGTGAAGGGAACCACCTCGGCGTCACCCAATGCCTCGCCGCGCGCAAGTGCCGCGGAGAACCCGACGGCGCCCAGGCGTGCCCGCAACGCGGCGGCGTGCGCCGCCAGCCGCTCCGCGTCGGCACCGTAGGCGGGAGTCGCGGTGCTGCTGGTACTGAGTGCCCCGTAGATCACCGCGGCCGGCTCGTCGGCCTCCAGCCGGGTCAGCAGGTCGATGACGTTGCGCAGGGTGATCCACTGCTGGGTCCAGTTGCCGGCCTGGCTCCAGTAGTCGACGGCCTCGTCGAACAGGCGAAACGCCCGCCGCGGGTCGCCGTGCCGGGCGTGCAGCGATGCGGCGGAGACCTGGGCGACTCCGAGGACGAAGGGGTTCCCCGCGGCCCGGGCGCCCACCACAGCGCGATCCAGTGCCTCCCGCGCCAGGTCGGGTTCCTGATCGAGCAGCGCCTCACCGAGGGCGTACTCGGCCCACGCGAGCATGGTGGGGTTGGCGATCGCCAGCCGCTTGGCCCGGTGTGCGAGCTCGACCGCGGCTCCGGTGTTGCCCTGGTAGGCGTGCGACAGCGAACGGGTGACGGCGGCGTACGCGGCGAAGTAGGTGTCTCCGGCCTCCTCGGCGAGGTCGGCGACCTCGGTGAACAGCTCGACCGCCTCGTCAAGACGGCCCTCGTACAGCGCCACCTCGCCCAGCGGGTGCATGGCATACCGCCGCACCGGGTCGTCCCTGGCGACAGTGTCCAGCGCGCGCTGCGCGAAGCCGATCGCCCCGGCGAAGTCGCCGCGGAACCGGACACCGGCAGCGGCCGCGAGCACGACGGGCAGCAGCGGGTCCGGCCCGGCAACGTCGGCGGCCCGGGCGGCCCAGGCGGGGACCTCCGAGGGGGCGCCGGTCTCGCCGTACCAGAACAGCGCGGCTGACAGCCGGATCGCCAGCGCCGGCTCGTAGGCCAGCGCCCACTGGTGTGCGCCGCGCAGGTCGTCGAGCGCGGTGGCGAGCGCCTCCGCCCAGGTGGCCTCCTCGGGCCCGCACAGCCCGATCGTCGCAGCTTCGGCCAGCTCGACGTGATACGTCGCGTGAGCCCGGCAAGCTGCGATTTCCTCGCCTCGTTCGGCGAGACGCTCCCGCCCGTAGGCCCGCAGCGTCTCCAGCATCGTGAACCGGGTCGGCGTGGTGCCGGGATGCGCGACCAGCATGGACTTCTCCACCAGCCCGGCGACCGCGTCGGTGATCTCCAGCTCCTCGCCACCGGTGACCGCCACCGCCGCATCGAGACAGATGGCCCCGAGGAACACGCTGCACCGCTGGAACACCCGTTGCTCCAGCTGGGTGAGCAGGCGGTAGGACCAGTCCACGACGGAGGCCAGCGTGCGGTGCCGTTCCTCCCGGATTCGCCGGGCGCTACGCAGGAACTGCAGCCGGCGCGCCAGCCGGTCGGCGATCTCCTGGGCCGACAGCGACCGGACCCGGGTAGCGGCGAGCTCCAACGCCAGCGGGAGGCCATCCAGCCGGCGGCAGATTTCCGCTATCGCGGCGACGTTGTCGCCGGTGAGGGTGAACGTCGGTGAGGCGGACTCCGCCCGTTGGCAGAACAGCGCGACCGATGGCACCGCGGCGACGGCCACGACGTCGCGGGGTATCGACGCCGGGGGCACGGGCAAGGGTTGCACCGGCAGCACCCGTTCCCCGTCGACACCGAGCGGCTCACGGCTCGTTGCCAGCACTGTCAGGCCAGGACAGCCCCGCACCAGGGCGTCGGCGACACTGACCGCGGCGTCGAGCACGTGTTCGCAGTTGTCGAGCACCAGGAGCAGGTCCTTCGCCCACAGGTACTCGACGAGCCGATCTGTGATGGTGCTGCCTTGCCGCTGCTGTACCCCGAGCGTGGCAGCGATCACATCGGGAACCGCGGCCCCATCCCGCACGCCGGCCAGCTCACAGATCCAGCTCCCATCGGGATGGCGCGGTTGCGCGTCGGCCGCCACCCGCACTGCGAGGCGGGTCTTGCCCACGCCGCCCATCCCGGTCAACGTGACCACGCGGGCCCCATCGAGCGCCGCCAGCGCGGTTACCGTGTCGCCCTCCCGGCCGACCAGCTCGGTGAGCTCCAGGCGCAGATTGCCGACCGGCCGCGGCTGTGGCGCGGTGGTCGGTGCGGTCTGTGGTGGCTCCAGGTCCTGCCGGAGGATCGCCGCCTGCAGGTCGAGCAGCTGCCGTGACGGATCGAGGCCGAGCTCGTCGGCGAGCAGGTCGCGGTAGTCGCGGAAGGCCTGCAGCGCCTCGCCCGACCGGCCGAGGCCGTCCAGCACCCGCATGAGCTGCGCGCGGGGCCGTTCCCGGAGCGGTTCCGCGACGACGAGTGCCCCGAGCCGGCCGAGTGCCTGCCCGGACCGGCCGAGCGCGATGGCCGCGTCGATCCAGTCCGACATGGCCGTGAGCCGGAGCTCTTCCAGGCGAACCACCTCCACCTGAGCGAACTCGGCATTGGCGAACTCGGCGTAGGCCGGGCCGTGCCAGAGGGACAGCGCCTCCTCGAGGATCATTGCGGCATGCTCAGGCGGTTGTAGTCCGGCGGCGTGCACCAGCTGCTCGAACCGGACGGCGTCCAACTGCTCGCCGTCGACCTCCAGGACGTAACCTGGCGCTCTGGTGAGCAACCGCGCCGCTGCGCCACAACCCGCCGCGCGCAGGGCGTCCCGGAGCCGCCACACCAGGGTCTGCAGCGCGTTCGCCGGTTCGGCCGGCAGTTGGTCTCTCCACAGCAGGTGCGCAAGCCGATCGACGGAGACCACCCTGCCGTGGTGGACGAGCAGGACGGCGAGCAACCGGCGCAGCCGCCCCGAGCGCAGCAACGACCCCTCGCCGCCTAGCTGCAGCGGCCCGAGCACCCGAACGCGCACCGGTTCCACGCCACCCTCCGGCACCACGGTAGCGGGCTTACCCCCGAGCGCGGCGCCACAGCGTGAATCGGACGATCGGCAGGAACCCGAGTGCCTCCGCGCCCGGCCGGCTCATATCGCTGAACAGCGCGGCGGCCGGAAGTCCGGGCAGGGCCGCGAGCCGCTGGCGCGCCATCGCAGCCCAGTAGCCACGCCGCCGCGCGTCAGGCAGCGTCACGCCGAGGGTGAAGTTGCCAACCCCGGCATCGACGAACATCGACCCGATGACCACCGGCCGGTGCTCGACGTATCCGACCCACAGCCGGTATCGGGGATCGGCCAGGACCCGGCCGTCGGCGATCGCGCCGGGCAGCCCAGGCTGCACATCCGGGAACGGGAAGCCGTCGACCGCGACCCTTTCCCAGTCCCGAACGCCGGCCGCGTCGGACACCTCCTCGATCCGCAGCTCAGCCGGGTCGGGGACGCTCGGCGCCGGTCCCGCCGGGCGGATGAGCAGCGGCGGGTGCCCTTCCAGCTCCCAGCCGCGGCCGGTCAGATCCGGGGATGGCCACAGGCTCCAGAGCTCCACGTCACCGGAGCCGTGACCGTCATAGAAGGCCTCGATGTCTGCGACGACCTCCTCGATGCGCTCAGGCGGCCGCAGCAGCACTGCGGAGTTGAAGTACCCCGACGGATGGCCGAGATCCGCGGCGACGATGTCGTCGCGACGCAGCGTGCGACCACCCAGGGCGGTCGCCACCGCCTCGTGAAAGGCGGCCAGGTTGAGCACGTAGCCGCGCAGCAGGGTGTCACCGACCGGGGTGTCGGTGCCCTAACCGTCCTCCAACCGGAACGAGGTACTCATGTCAGGGCTCCAGCCGGTAAAAACGCCACATGTCGTTCTCGACGGGCAACACTGTCACCTTCCCGAAGCCCGCGTCGCCGGCGTAACCGCGCAGGGTGCCTTCGCGCAGAACGGTGCCGGTGGCCGCCGACGGGGTCTCGGCCCGGCTCGCCGGCAGGCAGTGCAGGACGCTGAACCCGTACATCAGCCGTTCCGCCTCGTCGCCTGGGGCGGTGAAAGTCTCGGCGACCTTCTCGTCGCCGACGACGAGGCAGCCGCCGCTGGCGAGCAACTCGCGAATCGCGGTCAGCGCCTCGACCGGACGGGCCATGTCGTGCAGCGCCTCGAACAGCAGCGCGGCGTCGTAGCGGCCGGCCAGCCCGGGGTCGGCGGCATCCCGTACGGCGAAGCTGACCCGGTCGTCGACGCCGGCTTCGGTGGCGTTGCGCTTGGCGCGCCGGATCGACTCCTCGTCGAGGTCGAACCCGTCGACTATGACCTTCGGGTAGCCCTGGGCCAGCGCGATCGATGCCCAGCCCGCGCCGCAGGCGATGTCGGCGACCCGAGCCGGCGGGTCCGCCTGCAACCGGGCGTGCAGATCGGGCACGGCGGGCAGCCAGTTCGCGGCGAGGTCGTTGACGAACATCGGCCGGTTGAGCTGCTCGATGTGGTCGCGGATCTCGTCGCCGTAGGCCGCGTACGGCACCCCGGCACCGGTGCGGTATGCCGTGAGCAGCTCGGGCAACACCCGGGCGACGCCGGCCAGCGCGTAGCTCGTCGGCGCGACGAAGTACGGGCTGACCTCGTCGAGCAGCACCTCCCGGTGCGGCCGCGGCAGCTCGTAGCGGCGGTCCTCGGCATCCCGCCCGGCGTCGGTGGTCACCAGCACGCCAGCGACGGCCTGCTGCTCCAGCCATTCCCGCGCGTACCGGGCGTCGATCCCCGCATTCGACGCTAGCTCGGCGGCGGTGCTCGTCCCGGCCCGGTCCAGCGCGGCATAGAGGCCCAGCCGCAGACCCAGCCAGACACCGAGCGTCTCCATCGAGGTCATCAGGTCGGTCACCAGCCGTTGCGCGAACGCCTCGCGCTGCTCGCTGTTGCCGATATCGGTGGTGTTCACGGGCATCTCCTCCACTTCGGTAGTGCCGCTGGAGGTCAAGAATCACCCTGCCCGCTGGCAGAACGCTCTCAGCTCGGTCTCACGCGAGTTCGCAGCGCCAGGTGGCTGCCGCGATGCCGACAGTCGGCGAGAGCAAGAACGCGGACAGTAGGCCGGGCGCGGTCGAGTCGAGACACTGAATGACGAATTCCAGGACCCCCCGCGCGTTTGCGGACCGGCCGGCCTGCGCGGCGAGTTCGTTGAGGGCCGCGATACCGCACCCCGGCTGGGTCGGTCTGATCAGCCTGCAGAACGTGATCGTGCGTGCCGTGAAGCGACGGGGCCGACGTCTGGAACGGACAGGAACGTCGACGGCGTCGAGTTCACGACCCGGTCACGGCAACACAGCCGAACTGAGCCTGCAGCGAACTGCGCGCGCTGGATGAGGGTCAGGCACGAATGTTGTGGTTCGAGCGGACAGGTTGTCCGGGTCGTAGGTCTTCTTGGTCTCGATCAGGCAGTCGAGGTTGGCTCCGTAGCTTGCCTGCACGCGTGCCTCGTCCTCGTCGGCGGTCAGGCGGCGCACAGCTCCTGGGTGAGGTCGAGGAACTCGTCGCGGAATCACCACATGTACCCGGCGCCCCAGATCCCCGGCAACCCCGTATGGCGACACAGCTGCGTACAAGACGTGGTACAAACAGCTCGTACTACAAAAAGCTTGTACAGGATGGTGACTGGTGACGCTGATAGGCCGCAGCGAGGAGATGCGTGACCTCGAGCACGCGTGGCAACGAGCACAACAGGGCGATCCCCAGCTCGTGGCCATCTGGGGTCGGCGCCGGGTGGGTAAGACCTTCCTGCTCAGTCACTTCGCGGAGGGCAAACGGGCCGTCTACTTCACCGCGACGAGGCAGGACAGCGAGCGGCGGCAGGTCGACCGGTACGCCTCAGCCGTTAGCGAGCAACTCGGGGAGGACGCCGCTGATCTCGTCGGCGGCGGCTTCGCCGACTGGGAGGCCGCCCTGCGATTCACCCTGAGGATCGCCACGGACCGACCGTTGCTGGTCGTGCTCGACGAAGCACCCCGGCTGCTCGCCGGACGGCGTGACTTCGCCGACCTGCTGTCGGCGGTGTGGGAGTCTCGATCGCTCAACACCCGGCTGATGCTCGCCCTCAGCGGGTCCGCGGTGTCCGTGATGGAACAGATGCTCGGCCCCCAGGGCGGGCTGCACCGCCGGGCGACCCTGGAACAGCGGCTCGACCCGTTCTCCTTCGCCGAGGCGCGCGCCTTCCTGCCCCGGCTGCCCGCCACCGACTACGTCGAGGCCTACGCAGCCTGCGGTGGGTACCCGCTGCACCTGCGACGGTGGGATACCGGCAGCTCCACCGCCGAAAACTTACAAAACAACGCGTACACACCTGGCTCGCTGCTGGTCCGTGACGCTATGGACATCCTCAGCGAGGACCTCGACTGGCGAGGCGGCTACGAGCGCGTACTGGGTGCGCTGGGCGCCGGCAACCGCCGCCGGTCGCGGATCGCCAGCCGCGCCCAGCAGCGCATCGACTACACCCTGGACCGGCTGCGTCGAGCGGGTTACGTACGCGCCGTACGCCCGCTCGGAGCGCCTTCGAGCGCGGACCCAATGTACGAGATCGCCGACCCCTACCTGGCGTTCTGGTTCGCGGTCCTGCGTGAGGACGCCGAACTGATCGAAGGGGGCCAGGGTCAGGCGGTTCAGCAGCGGGTCAAACAGCGCTGGCAAGCGCACCTGGGAAGGGTCTTCGAGCACGCGGCCCGCGATCATGCCGTCCGTCTCGTCGGGTCCGGCGATCTACCGGCGGGAATGATCGTGGGCCGCTGGTGGCGCAACGAGGTCGCGGAGGTCGACGTGCTCGGTCTCCTGCAAGACCGCACCAGGCTGGTCGGAGAGGCAAGGTGGCAGGCCACGCAGCTCGGTGAACGCGACGTGCGCACGTTGACCGAGAAGATTGCCCATCTGCCGGAGCCCGATCACGAGTTGGAACTGGCGTTCTGGAGTCGCGGTGGCGCGGCGGTCGAGGTGTCGCGGCAGCGCGGCGTTAGCGTGTTCACACCCGCCGACATGGTGTGACGGAACCGGCTAGCCGGTTGGCCCTCAAGACGTTGATATGCGATCTTGCGCAACTGCCCGGATCAGAACCAGCCCGGACATGTCCATGGTCAGGCCACCGTCGGCCAGCGCGGTGGCCGGCGATGTCATGGCCGCCACCCCGCACCGACAGCGCGAGGTCGTGCTCGCGGGCGAAGCCCACCGCCTCGACGACATCGGCGGCGCCGCCCGCGGTGACGACCAATGCCGGCTTCGCCGTGATCATGCCGTTCCAGAGCTGCGTCGCGTCGGCGAATCCCGCGTCTCGCGGAGTGCGCAGCGTGCCCCCACAGCCGCAGTCGAGAACCCTCGACGATCTCATCGGTCAGCGTGGTCGCCGTGCCGTCCCGGGTGGCGAGCAGGTATGCGGTCATGGTGGCTCCGTTCTGGAGTGCGCGGTCCCCGCGGACCGCAACGAGTCAGCTCGCCAGCGTCTGTCGCGGATGCCCTACCGGACGCGCCGCCCGCGGTCGCTCCCTCATCTCGTGCGCCAACGGCCACAGCGCCACGATGAATGCCGCCCCGCCCACATAGAGTGCCGGGCCCAGCGGAACGAAGCGCGCCGCGGCCGTCACGACGAGCGCCGCGACGACGAGCCAGGTCAGCCCCGGTCCCAGAACGCCGCTGCGGACGATTCCCACCGCGAAACCGAGGACTCCGAGCGCGAAAAGTATGGCGCCTGCCAAGAGGATGGGGAAGAACCACGGATCCATCGCGATCAACACCGCCGCAACGTCAGCACCCGCTCCGGCAGCTCCCAGCATGGCGATCTCCATCGCCGGCAGGAAGGCGAACAAGGTGCTGCCCAGCACGATGAACGGGACACCAAGGGCGCTCCAGCGGTCCGGGCCCGCCTCGCGGAGGTAGCTGTGAATGGCGAGGAAGGCGAGCACCACGAGCCCTGATCCCACGCCGACAGCGAGATGCGCAAAACCCCAGCGAGCCGTGTCGTGGGTAAGGGCCGCGGCTACCGCTGCCTTGTCGGTTAGGTCGTGGATATGCGGGTGGTAGACGACCGCGGCCAGCAACACCACAGGGGCAAGAGCAACGATGCTCGATCCTGATCGCCCTCCCGGCGTCGTGGAAGTCATCGCTGCTCCCCGATGGCGAGCGCGGCGTGCAGCGCGCGGACGAGGGCCTGGGGCGCTTCGACGGGTGGGTCGTCGGCACAGTCCTCGATCACCTGCAGCGACCACCCGTAGCGGGCGCTCGCCGCCTCGGCGATCCGTACTGGCGTCGCCAAGTCGTGGCGCCCCCAGACCAGGGTGGTCGGAACGGAAATCCGCGCCAGGTGAGCCGGCGGGATCGGCGGTCCGCCGAACTGTCCCATCAGGACGCCGAGGGCTTCCCGCACGGTGGGCGTGCGGGCGCGGTCGACGTTGTAGCCGCGGAACGGCTCCCAGAGCCCGCCCATCCGGCGGCGCAGGCGGTCCAGATCCGCGGCGCAGAACCGCCAGAGCTGGTCGTGAGTGTGCTCGCTCGGGTCGGTGAGGAAGTCGTTGAGCGCAAGACCGAAGTCCGGTGCCGGCTCGAATGGGCTCAGGCCGAACGCGTCCACCAGCACCAGCCAGCTGAGCCGGTCACCGTGGTCGGCGGCGAAGCGGGCCGCGATGCCACCGCCGAGCGCGTAGCCCACCAGCATCGGAGGCGCCGCGCAGGTGCGATCGATCAGGTCCCCGAGCCAGGAGAGTACGCGATCGGCGTCCAGTGGGCCATCGGTCAGCTCGGAGGCCCCCTGTCCCGGCAGGTCGGGAACGATCACGTGATGGCTCGACACCAGCTCCGGGACCACCCGCAGCCAGTGGGTCGCGTTCCCGCCCGGGCCGTGCAGCAGCACGACCGCAGGCCCGGCACCGCCCTCCAGCACAGCCGCCGAGACACCGGCCATTGGTAGTCGCCGTTGCGTGACGGGCATTGTGGCCAGCAGCCGCTCCCGTGCCTCGTCGCCGGCGGTGGGGCGGGGATACTCCGTGACGTCGGACCGGCTGGTCATCGTCGTCTCCCTAGCGTTATGCAGACCTGGCTACCAGGAAGCTACAGGGGCCGAAGCCTCCTCGCGTCGGGAGAAACATGTGCTTCTCGCGCGGGTGCCCGTTGGGAAGATATGTGTAGACGGGGCTACAGCAGGCCGTGCTGGTAGGCGTGCGCGGTGGCGGCCGAGCGGGACGGCAGGCCCAGCTTCGTGAGGATGTTGCTCACGTGCCGGGCCACCGTTTTCTCGCTGAGCACCAGATCAGCGGCGATCGACCGGTTCGACTTGCCGGCCGCCACCAGCCGGAGCACCTCCAGCTCGCGAGGAGTCAGTCCGGTAGAGCCCGCCGTCGCGGGGCTCCGAGTGAGAGCGTCGAGCCGGGCCAGGTCGGGGGCGGCCCCGAGCTGCGCGAAGACTGCCCGGGCCGCCCCCAGCTCCAGCGCGGCGGAGTCCTCGTCGCCCAGCGCGCGGCAGGCCAGCCCCATCAGCACCTGCACTCTGGCGACCTCGTACGGCGCCTGCACATCCTGCCAGAGCTGGCACGCTCGGCGCAGGGCACGCAGCGCTGAGCCGGGTGTCCCCTCAGCCAGCTCGACCGCGCCCCTGGCCTGCGCGGCCAACGCGACCAGCACCGCGCTGCCGTAGTCGTCTGCGATCTCCGCCAGCTCGTCGCTGGCTTTGCGCGCGCTCGCGCCGTCACCGGCGGCCAGCATGATCTCCACGTATGCCGGCAGCAACCGGGCACGTTCCAGCCGTTGCGTGGTTTCGCCAAGTACCCGCTGGATCGCCGCCGCCGCAACGTCGACGCGGCCCTGGGCCAGTCGCAACAGGGACAGACCCGGCTGCGGCTGCCACCCCCAGGCGTTGGCGGCCCGGTAGGCCTCCTCGGCCGAGACGAACTCCCCCAGCAGCCGGAGCACCTCCGCCTGCTGGTAGTGGCCGGTCGCGGTGGCCATCTCGCGGGCCTTGCGCGAGAAACGTTCACACGCGCGACGGGCCTCCTCCAGGGAGTCCAACCATTCGCCGCGCAGCTGCATAATCTCGGCGCGATGCACCAGGCACTGGCCGGTGAAGTTGACCAGACCGGGTTGAGCGTCGCACCACTGGGTCAGCGCGGCGGTCCATTCACGGGCGCGGCCGAGTTCGTAGACCTCCCGGCAGGCATCGATCACGCTGCAGTAGATCAGGCCGGTGAACAGCGGCGAGGCCAGCTCGCCCGCGACCACTGCGACCATGGCCTCGTCCAGCAGCGCCGTGCCCTCTGTGACGCGCACCTGCCTGATCCGGGCCCGGCCCTGCGCGTGCAGCGCGAAGGCGGCCAGGTCAGCGTCGTCGAACCGGTCACCGATCTCCGCAACGGCAGCCGCGGTGTGGTACGCCGCCTCGGCGTCACCGTCGAGGTGCTGGAGAACGTCGGGCACGAGCAGGTATCCCCGCTCGGGGCAATCCCGGCCGGCGCGGTCGAGGAGCCTGCCCGCCCGGCCGAACCACCCGATCGCCTGGGCCGGCTCGCCCATGTCGAGAAGACCGAACCCGGCCCAGATGGCGCACCGTGCGGCACCGACCGGGTCCGAAGCCTGCAGATGGACATGATGAGCCCGCTCCATCGTGCGGACGCCATCGTGGTCCCGGCCGACGAGAAACGCCGCCGTCGCCAGCAACTCGAGATCCAGGGCTGCCAACCCGACCCCCTCGTCGGCAAGCGACAGCGCCTGGTGGGCGTCGAGCCAAGCCCGCTGCCGATAGCAGGCGCGGCCACGCGTGAGCTCGTCGAGTGGGTCCACGTGGGTCTCCGATCCCCTGCCGGAGGGCTACCCCTGGTTTGCTGCACCGACAGCGTGCGGTCGCAGATCACGAGGTGTACCCGGGGGGCGGTCAGGCTGTCAACGACACCCGGTGTGGCTGGGATGGGCAGAGCCACAACCCGCCGACCAAACGGATTCTTCGCCGCGTAGCACCGACCGCTTGTCGCGGGCACCGTACTTTGGCCAGGCAGGTCCCCGGGTGTCCTGAGAGCTAACCCGTGCGTTCGGCCGCAACGACTGGGCCAGGCGGCCTAATCGCGAGCCGTTCGTCGCCCGGCCCGCACGGATGGACCGACTGGTGGACGCCGAGGTTCTCACAATCGTTTTCCGTCGGTGCCGCCGTCCCTAATGTCGCCGCGCGTGTCCGCCCCCTCGTTCGCGCCGCGCACCGTCACCACCAGCGCGGTACTTGCACCCCGCGCCAGCGTCGGAGAACGGTCCGACGACCGGACTCGGATCGCCGCGCGGATAGGACTGCACCTCCTGCTGGCCGGGCTACCGTTGCTCGCGATCTCCGCGCAGGTTTTCGGTCTCGTCTCGATGAACACCACCGCAGCGCTGGTAGTGATCCCGCTGGCGGCCACGGTCGCGGTACTGGCTGTGTTCGCACCGGACCCCACCGACCGGATCGTCGGGCGCGGGCTGGTCTGGGGGATGGTCGCCTGCGTGGTGTACGACATCTTCCGGCTCGACACCGTCTACCTGCTCGGATGGTGGGACGATTTCATCCCGACGATGGGCACATGGATCACCGACGGTGCCGAGACCCGGGCCGGCGCCGTGGTCGGCTACCTGTGGCGCTACGTCGGCGACGGCGGCGGGATCGGCATCGCGTTCTTCGTCGTCGCGCTGGCGGTGGGCCTGCACCGGCGGTCCCGGCGCGACGTCGTGCTCGCGGCGGTGGCCTTCGCCGTCTGCCCGGTCTGGGTCGGCCTGATCGCGACTGTCGCGCTGGCCCCACGCGGCGAGCAGTTGATGTTCCCCCTCACTGCCACCACGGTGTCGCTTTCCCTGATCGGGCACCTGATCTTCGGCCTCGTGCTCGGCCTGGGCTTCTGGCACTCGCGCGGCGTGGCACGGTTCTGGCCGTGGCCGCCGCTGCTGCCGACCGATCGGGGGCCCGCTTATCACGGGGTCAGCCCCGCCACTTACGAGGCCTGGCAGCGACGGCTCGACAGCGGTCCCGCCCGCCGGGTCAGAGCACCGCGGTGATCGCGTCGATGAGCTCGTCCCCGGTCAGCAGCGCGGGATCGTTGTGATCGGCACCGGCAACCGCGACCGTCTGGGCCGGACCGCCCGCTGCCGCGGCCACGGCTCGGCTCTGCTCCGGCGGCACGATGGTGTCCTGCGCACCGTAGACAATGACGGTGGGCACCCGCACCCGCGCGATCAGCTCCGTGACCGGGAACCGGTCGCGCAGCAGCTGCCGGACCGGCAGCAGCGGGTAGTGCACCGCTGCCACGGAGGAGAGATCGGTGAACGGAGAGCGCAGCACCAGAGCGGCGGGCGGGTGCTCCACGGCCAGCCGGGTCACCACCGCCGCCCCCAGGCTCTCTCCGAAGTACACCAGCCGCTGCGGAGGCAACCCGGCCTGCTGCACCAGGTACCGGTACGCCGCACGTACATCTGCGACCAGCCCGCGCTCCGAGGGGCGGCCCGGATTGCCGCCGTACCCGCGGTAGTCGATCAGCAGCACGCCGAACCCCTGCGCCGCCAGCCGCTGCGCGAGCGGGATGCGGAGCACCCGCGATCCGGCGTTGCCCGGCGCCACCAGCACGGTCATGCCCCGATCAGGACCGCTGGGCGGCACGAAGTAGGCGCCAAGCGCCAGCCCGTCCTCGGTGTGCAAGGTGACGTCGCGGGCACCGGGCGCTACCTCGGCAGCCAACGGCACCGCGGCGCGATCCGGCAGGTAGATCAGGCGCCGCTGGAAGATCCACGCCAGGGTCAGCACCGCGAGCACCACGGCCACCAGCACCAGCACGCCTCGCAGCACAGGACCAGTAGATATCAGACCAGCGGAGCCCAGCCCAGCACCGAATCCACCGCGATCGCCACGAACACCAGCGCCAGGTAGGTGTTCGACAGGTGGAACAGCCGCATGGGGTTGACGGCCGCACCCCGGCGCACGGCGGCGTGCAGCCGGTGGGCCATCGCCACGAACCAACCGCCGGCCAGCACCGCCACCGCTGCATAGACCCAACTCGTGACCGGGAGCAGCAGCAGGCTCCAGCCCACCATCAACCAGCTGAACACGACGATGCGCCGGGCCACAGACACTGGGGAGGCCACCGCCGGCAACATCGGCACGCCCACCCGCTGGTAGTCCTCGCGGAACTTCATCGCCAGCGCCCAGGTGTGCGGCGGGGTCCAGAAGAAGATCACCCCGAACATCACCAGCGCCGGCCAACCCACCGTGCCGGTGACCGCTGACCAGCCGATCACCACCGGCATGCACCCCGCGGCACCACCCCAGATGATGTTCTGCGCAGTGCGGCGCTTGAGCAATAGCGTGTAAACGAAGACGTAGAACAGGATCGTCGCGACTGCCAGCAGCGCCGAGAGCAGGTTGGTGGTGGCCCACAACCAGCCGAAAGCGGCCATCCCCAGCGCGATCCCGAAGATCAG
>JBOHGX010000202.1:0-16396 GCA_050700255.1 Pseudonocardiaceae bacterium | reverse complement strand
ACGTTGACCAGGGCGGCACCGGTGGCGGCATCGCCGATGGCGCGATGCTCATAGGCCCTCACCCCCCGAGCCTAGCTTGGGGAGTGAGGGCCCGAACCTGTGCCCGCAGGGTGGCGGTCAGTTGCTTGCCGAGGTGCTCCCAGCTGGCGTCGAACTTGGCCACCCCGTCGTCTTCGAGGGTGCGCACCACGTCGTCATAGTCGATGCCTAGCGCCTGCACGCGGTCGAGCACCTCTTGTGCATCGCGATAGTGCCCGCGGACCGTGTCGGCGCCGACCAGCGCGTGGTCGGCGACCGCGCGCAGGGTGTCCTCTGGCATGGTGTTGACCACGCCGGGAGCGATCAGGTCGACTACATAGCGGGTGTCGGGATAGGCCGGGTCCTTGACCCCGGTCGAGGCCCACAGCGGCCGTTGGGGCCGGGCCCCGGCCGCAGCCAACGCCGACCACCGTTTCGAAGAGAACACCCGCTCGTAGTGGGCGTAGGCCAGGCGGGCGTTCGCGATCGCCGCCCGGCCGCGAAGCTCAGCGGCCTGGGCGGTTCCGACGTGGTCCAAGCGTCGGTCCACCTCGGTATCCACCCGGCTGACGAAAAACGAGGCCACCGAATCGATCCGTGACAGGTCCCGCCCGGCCCGCGCGGCGCGCTCCAGGCCGTCGAGGAAGGCGCCGGTCACCTCGTCGTAGCGGACCAGGGAGAAGATCAGGGTGACGTTGATGCTGATGCCCTCGGCCAAGCACACCGCGATCGCCGGCACCCCTTGGCGCACTGCAGGGATCTTGACGAACAGGTTCGGCCGGTCGACCAGCCACCACAGCGCCCGCGCCTCGGCGATGGTGGCCTCGGTGTCGTGCGCCAGCCGAGGATCGACCTCGATCGACACCCGGCCATCGACTCCGCCGGTGGCGTCATACACCGGTCGCAACACGTCACAGGCCCAGCGCACGTCGAACGTGGTCAGCGCCCGCAGCGCCTCACCCACCTCCACCCCGCGCAGCGCCAGGTCGGCGACCTGGGCGTCGTAGGCGTGGCCGCTGCCGATCGCTCTGGTGAAGATCGTGGGATTCGTGGTCACCCCGACCACGTGCTCGTCGCGGACCAGACCGGCCAAGCCACCAGACACCAGCCGTTCCCGGCTCAGGTCATCCAGCCAGATCGACACCCCCGCCTCGCTCAGCGCAGTCAGTCGGTCAACCATCACCCTGAACCCTCCTTCCCATGTGCGCATCGGCGCTCTTGGTGGTGTCGGCCAGTGGCACTGCTGGGTCGGCAAGCCGGTGGCGGTCGACGGGCACCGCGCTGCGGATGAGGTCCTGCACGGGTGCGATGCCCTGGTCCCACTGGTTGACGTGCATCCCAGCCACGACACGGTCGTCGGCGAGCCAGAATGCATAAAACGCCCGCGCTCCGAGATCCCCACGGGTGATGAGAGCGTCATACCCGCCGTGCGGAAACCACCCGGCGAATTCCATGCCGACGTCATACTGGTCGGTGAAGAAGTACGGCAGACGGTCGTAGCTCACCTGCTGGCCGAGCATGGAGCGGGCCGCGGCGGGTCCCCCGTGCAGCGCGTTGGCCCAGTGCTCCACGCGGATCCGCGCCTGATACAGCGGGTTGACCGCATTGGCAACGTCGCCAGCGACGTAGACGTCGGAATCGTCGGTGCGCAGCGCAGCGTCGACGAGAACACCATTGTCGACGGCCAGACCGGCCTGCTCGGCGAGTTCGGTGTTGGGCCGGGCTCCCACACCGACGATGACCACGTCCGCGAGGATCTCGTTGCCGTCGTCGGTGATCACCGTCGCGACGTGCCCGGCACCACGGAACTCGGTCACCGCCGTGCCGAGTCGAACATCGACGCCGTGCTCGCGGTGCACCTGAGCGAAGAACCCACCGATCACCGAAGCTCCCGCACCGGGGCCCAGCGTCGCCTGCAGCGGTGTCGGTTGCGGCTCGACCATGGTGACCTCGCAGCCGTACTCCCGGGCGGCGGCCGCGGTCTCCAACCCGATCCAGCCGCCACCCACCACGACAACCCGGCCCCCGCCACGGATGGCCTCCCGCAGCCGCTCCGAGTCATCAATCCGGCGCAGGTAAAAGACCCCTTCCAGGTCCGCACCTGGTAGACCCAGCCGGCGCGGGGACGCGCCGGTCGCCAGCAACAGCTTGCTGTACCCGAGCCGTTCGCCACCTGCAAGCTCCACCTGACGCCCAGCGCGGTCCAGGCTGGTCACCCGGCGACCCAGCTGCAACTCCACGGAATTTTCGCCGTACCAGCCCTCATCGTGGACGTAGAGCTTGGCCTTGTCCTGCGTGCCCAGCAGGTAGCCCTTCGACAGGGGGGGCCGCTCGTAGGGTCGTTCGGCCTCGTCGCCGATGAGCACCACCCGGCCGGTGAATCCCTCCTCGCGCAGGGTCTGGGCCGCCTTCGCTCCGGCGAGGCTGGCGCCGACGATGACGTATGTCTGCTCGATGGCCATCAGAACTTCTCCTTATCTGGTTCCGGTCAGCGCGAAGAACTCCTGCCGGGAGCGAGCGTCGGCACGCAATAGCCCATGCAATGCGGAGGTCACGGTGCGCGATCCGGTGGCTCGCACCCCGCGCAGCGACATGCACAAATGCTCCGCCTCGATCACCACGCCGACCCCCTTGGGCGCCAGGTGCTCCTGCAGCGCGTCGGCGACCTGCTGGGTCAGTCGCTCCTGGACCTGCAGGTCCCGGGCGAACAGCTCAACAACCCGAGCCAGCTTCGACAATCCGAGGATGCGCTCACCGGGCAGGTAACCGACATGGGCGAGTCCATGAAAGGGCAGCAGGTGGTGCTCGCACAACGATTGCACAGGGATGCTCTTGGCCAGCACCAGCTCGTCATAGCCCTCGTCGTTGGGGAAGGTGGTCAGGTCGAACTCCCGCGGGGTGAACAGCTCGGCGAAGGAGCGGGCGACTCGTCGCGGCGTATCTGACAAGCGTTCAGACGTCGGGTCCTTGCCCAGGGCGACCAGCAGATCGGCCACCGCTCGCTCCGCCGCGGGCAGGTCCACCTCCTTGCGGGGCGGGACCACCCGAAGGCTGGGGTAGCGCACAGGTGCTGGTCGCTCGGGAAGCGATCCCGTTGGCTTAACGATGCTCATCAGGCTGGTCCTTCGCGGGACTCTGGGGATTCTGGGAGGGCTTGGGGCGGTGACGCGACCCCAAGCCCTCCCGGGGGTCTGCGTTTCGCGATGGCCAGGGAACGCAGACCGATCACGGCGCGATCACGCCGTTCTAGGACGTGCGCCGTCCGGGCACGTAGCGGGTGGCCAGCCGGGCCAGCGCTACCGCGCCGACGAGCAGCCCGAAGTCACGCAGCGCGATGTCGAAGTAGCCCGGGAAGGTCAGCAGGTTGACGATGATGCCGGCCAGCCAGGCGGCCACCAGCCAGGCACCGAACCGGGGCGCTATCGCGACCGCGATCCCTGCCACGATCTCGATCACGCCCACCGCGTACATCGCCTGCTGCGCGGTGCCGGGCACGATGTCATTGATCCACGGGGCCAGGTAGGTCGGCCAGTCCACGAGCAGGTTGGCGAACTTGTCGAGCCCGAACAGGATCGGAGCCACCGTGAACACTGTGCGCAGCAGCAGGAAGGCCTGATACGCCGGGTCGGACCGGGCGGCCGGTCGGGCGATGCTCGATGTCGACACATCAGTAGCCATCGGGAACCTCCTTCTAACGACAATATTTTCTCTTACTAGAAACCCTAGACGCTTGGACTTGTTTCGTCAAACGAGACTAGTTTTAGAATGCGGCCGTCCTAGGGCGTTGCCGCGCTCGATGAACCGCTGCGCCGGCGGGGCAACGAGCATCACCCCTTCCCGGTCAGCGGCCTGGGTGGTTGCACCGCCGGAAAGCCGTGGGCAGGCGGCTGGCCATGTGGCTGAACTGGGAGACACTGTCGCGTAGCCGGTTCACGTCGGGGCCCATGCCGTTCGAGGTGGCCCAGCAGTGGGATCACCTCGTGGTCCATCGCGACGGGTCGGCTCGTCGAGCGCGGCGATCGCGGAGATCTGCGCAACAGGCCGTGGGAGTGGCGCTCGCCAAAGAACCCCGAGCTCGCGCGCGAGCGATCACTGCCCGCCAGCGGCGGTCGGGGCGTGAGTGGGAGATCACCCCCGCGCCTGAGGTCGACCCCCTGGACGTGGTCGTCTGTTCCGACGACGACGCTCTGCAGACCGCCCGGGCCGACCTGCAGAGCCTGGCAGTGCCGCTTCTGACGTCACCACCGCTACGCATCCGCCTGGCCCGTCATCGGAACAATGCTCAACCTCCACCACGCGGCCGGTGACGGCATCGCCGCGCTGGGCCTGCTTCGCTCCATCGCCCGGGCCTACCCCGCAAGACCCGACCCTGTGCCCCAAACACCGCCCGAGAAGATGGAGATCACGGCACCGAGCGCCCGGTGGTCTCAGCTCCGGGCACTGGTGGGCGAGCTCCGCCAAGCTGCTCCCCGCCCAGTGCACCTAGTCCCCAGCGGGGGCGAGGACCGCCCCGGTTACGGGCTCCATCACCTCCTCCTCGACACCGCGCCGACCGCAACCCTCACCTCCAGGGCTGATCCGGGGACCACCGTCAACGACCTCCTGCTGGCTGCCCTGCATCTGGCCCTGGACAGCTGGAACTCCGAGCACGGCGGCACGCCCGGCCGACTCAACGTGCTCATGCCGGTCAACCTGCGGCACAAGTCACGCTGGTATGAGGTGTTCGGCAACTTCACCTTCATGGTGCCCGTCGTCACCCGCCCCGAAGACCGCGGCGACCCCACCACCACGGGGTTGCTGCCCTGGGCCAGCTCGGTCTGGGATATCGTCACCGCACCTTGGTGGTGGGCGATCATCATCTGCAGGAACATCCGGTCGAACCCGGTGCCGCCGGTGGCGGTGAACTGCCGCATCTGCTGATCGCTCATCATCCCCGGCACCAGAGCGTGCTCGGGTTGCATCCCTGCCATGCCCTCGGTGGTGGCAGGAGCGCGCTCCTCGTGGTCGGCTAGCGCCATCTGAACGCAGTCACCCCTACGGGTGGGCCCGGCGTTGCCGGCGGGTGTCATACCGCTCCGAGGCAAGCACCAGCAGCTGGGCCCAGGCGCCGCAGCGCCTTGCGGGTGCCGGGACCGGTGCCCGACACCCGCGGTAGCGCTCGGGTTCCCCCAGCGGCGGGGCGAACAGGGGTGCCGGCCGGCCGTGCGCCCGGCCGGCTGCAGCGGGAACTCAGCGTTGGAAGGAGGCGGCCAGGGTCATCGCCGCCAAGCCTTGGCGTTCCATGTCGTAGGCGTCGTCGGCGTCGGTGAGGGTCTGCGCGGTGCTGGTGACCGCGTGCAGCACGCCACCGCAGCTGCGGTCGCCACCGTCGATGAAGTGGTTCAGGATCGTGGCCTGCTCATCCTCGGTGAACCGCAGCTGCTTGCCGACGAACTTCCAGGTGGCCTCGACATCGCGCACCGGGATGCCCGCCTCGGCCTCTACCTCGGCGATCTTGGCGTCCACGTAGTCGCGGGTGAGGAAGGCACTCACGGCGTCGCGGGCCTGCTTGACCACCAGGTCCAGGGCGGCGTCGTGGGTGTCGGCGCTCCAGCGGATCACCCCCTCGGCCAGGCGTCCACCGAGGTGGACCTCCCGCATGGCGTCTTTGGTGAAGGTCATGCTGTTGTCGCAGACCTGCATGGTGACCTGCGGGGTGATCGAGAAACTGCCGTGCCCGGTCTCGCTGTTGCTGATCACGAACCCGGCGAAGACCAGCGGGTTGTCCGCACCGCGCAGTCCGGAGAACGGGCTGCGGTAGTCAGCGAGCAGCGCCGGGGCGCAGGCGGCGACGGCGGGGGAGCGGACCTTGACATACATGCGCCGCTCGGTCAGGTCGCAGCGGGAGATCTCGGTGTGCACTCCGGTGCGGCGGATGCCATACAGCACGGCTATCAGCACATCCAGATTGTCGGTGATCTTGTACTTCTCCGAGAGCATCGCCCGGGCGATACCCGGCTGGTCACCCTCGCCGCGCAGGGTGCGGATCAGATAGCGCTTGGCTGGGTCGTCGGCCAGCCAGGTGTTGACGTTGTGGTCGAGCAGCTCCAGCTGCTGCTCGCGGATCAGGCGCAGGTACTGCGAGGGGATGCCGAGCTTGTCGGCGATGCCCCCGTCGCAGATCGGGGTCGGGCGGAACACCCCGCGGGTCGGGGTCACACCCCTCCGGGGTGATGGTGGGCTCGCCGATCCCCTCGATGTGCAGATCACCGCCGCTCATGCACATATCGCGGGCGGGGACGACGACGTCGAGTTTGGCGTCGTGCTGGCGCTGTAGCAGCGCCACCATGTCGCTCAGGCTGGCGTTGCGGCTGGTCAACACCGATTCCAGTGCGGTCATCGCGGTGGTTCTCCTTCGAAGTCGTGACGCACCCAGACTCCGAGCGGAAACGTCGCAGACGCGCACTGATCAACGCGCCCGCCGGGCGTTGAGGCCCCTCGGGGTGGCGGGTGGCCCCACCGTGGGTGGGGCGCGACTCGGCCGGACCACCGAGAGCGGATCGGCCGGGGCACCGCGCTCGCCCGACCGGCGTGATCCGGTCGCGAGGATTTCCCACCCAAAGCAGCGGTGACGGTGACCGGATCACCCGAGTCGGGCCGGGCTGGCGGGGCATCGGGCGCAGCCGCCGCGGTGGTCCAGAGTCACGCGACCACCACCCACGCGGGACCCCCGCCGCTGAGGGTCACGCAAAGTCGGAGATCGGCACCGGGATCCGGTCCAGGGAATGAGCCACGCGTAACGCGACCGGGCCGAGTGACGGAGCCAGTGAGGCCGCTCGGCAGCCTCGCGAGGGCACGGTCGGCGAGCAGGGCCGCCAGCTCCGCGCGAGCCCCCGGGCTGCCGCAGTGGACAGCGCCCGGTCTCGCTGAACGGCGCGCTGGACACGGTTGCAATCGGCGGCGGCGCTGCCTTCGGCCACTCGGGCGCCTGTTGGGACTGGTAGCCGCCGTGGCGCCGCCGGCCAGTTCCGGGCGTCAGTGGAGCTGGCCGAGCCATGGGCGGAGCAGCATCCGAGGACTCGGAGGGGGTCGGAGGCGCCGCGCAGGGCGACTTCGCGGCGCTGGGTGGGACAGCTTTAGCGAAAAATCGCTCCGACACGCCGCGACCGCCGAGCTAGTTCGACTGGTCCGCATCGCCGTCGATGCCGCTGTCCGGCGCTATCGGCTACGGTTGCGCGCGTGACACCGCATCAGGTCGACGACATCACCGGTCTGCCGCCGCTGGCCGCCCCCGGCGCCAGCGACGATGAGCGTGCGCAGGCGATCGTGGCGCGGATGGTCGCCCGCCACGGCGCACCCACGATCGAGGACTATCAGCGGGTCTATGAGCAGTCCGGGGTGCCCTGGCCCGGAGACGAGGAAATCCGCCGCCGGCATCCCGTCGCTTCTGCGGCGTGATCGGCGGCAAGGTCCTCGACGCCTCAGCACTCGCCGCACTGGTCCGCGGGCGACTGTCCGCTATCGCCTGGTTCGCCACCGCCTGGTTCGCCACCGCGGAGACCACGGGTCTGACGCTGTACCTACCCTCGCTGGCGTTGAACGAAGTACGCCCGGTCCGGCCGGACGCCGGGCCACAACTCGCTGAGGTGCTGGGTCATCCCTCCGTGGTGCTCGGTGAGCTCGACGCCAGCGCGGCCAGCCACGTTGACCAGCTGCTCCTCGCCGCTGACGTCTTCGATGGCTGCGCGGGACATGTCGTGCACATCGCGCGTTCGCGGGTTCTCGTGGGGTAGTTCCTCTGTTGGGTGATGTTGTGCGGGCTGGCGGCGTGGGGTAGAGGGCGCGGGTTTTCTGGGGGTGTAGTTCTGTGGCTCTTCGTTGGTCTGAGCGGGGGGCAGAAGAGGCTGATGCGCGCGTTTCCGGTCAAGCTGCCGTCGGGTGCCCGGTACTGGACGGTATTGGATGATCAGCTGGAGGTGGTTTCGGCGGCCGATGGCTTCTTGCGTAATGCGCGGTTCGGGCGTGATCAGGCGGAGTCGACCACGAAGGCATACGCCGGTGCGGTGGCGTTGTTCCTGCGGTGGTGTCAGCGCACCGGCCGGGACTGGCGGATAGCCGCCGCTGATCTGGGCCTGTTTATCGTGTGGTTGAAGTACACCCCCGGTGATGGTGGTGACGACGCGGGCGTGGTCAGAGGGCCCGGGACGGTGCCGGTTCGCGGTGAGCGGCGCATCAATCAGGTCCTCACCGCGGTTCGTGGGTTCCTGGCCTTCGCGGTGGCCCGCGACGAGGCCCCGCGATGGGTGCTCGGTCAGCTCTACCAGCTGGCCGACTCCCGGGATCTGCCAGCCGAGGCGCAGGGTCGTGGCGCTCCTACGGGCCTGTCGGTCAGCTCGCGATCGGTTGATCGTGTTGCTGATGGCCCGGGCCGGGCTGCGTCGCAGCGAGGTAGCGGGCCTGCGCCGCAGTGATGTGCACCTGTTAGTTGATAACGCCGTGTTGGGCTGCACCGTCGAGGGTGCGCACCTGCATGTTGAGCGCCGGGACAACGCGAACGGGGCGTGGGCGAAGTCACGACGCCCGCGGATGGTTCCGGTCGACTTCGTCCTGGTGCAGGCGGTGGATCAGTACGTGGCCGAGCGCCAGCAGTGCCGGGCCGGCGCCGAGTCCGACTTCTTGCTGGTCAACCTGTTCCGCTCGCCGCTGGGCGCGCCGATCCGTCCCGATGCGATCAACGAACTGGTCCGTGCGCTGACCGACCGGGCACAGATCCCGCGGGGGCTGACCCCCCACATGGCTCGGCACGCCTTCGCGAGCAACGTGGTGGACGCTGGTGGCGGCCTTGATGAGGTGCAGGTCCTGCTCGGGCACAGCTCGCCGTCCTCGTCGCAGCGCTACTTGCACCCCGACCCCGCTCGGCTGCGTGAGGCCGTCGAGCGGGTCTCCTCGCCGCGGATGCGCGTTGAGCAGGTTCATCGGTGAACGCGGCACTTCATGCGGTGGAGCTCCCGGTCACCGGGAGCATCGAGGAACGGCGGATCGCGGCACTGGCCGCGGTGATCATCCCGGAGTTCGCCACGGTGATCGGGTGGACCCCGGAGGTTGGGGTGGTGAGCTTTCCCAGCAACCATCCAACCTTGGGCTGGAAGGTGTGTTCGATCAGCGGATGCTGCACGGTCCAGTCCAGCAACGGCCTGTGCCCGGCGTGCAATCGGGCCTGGAAGCGGCTGGACAAGCCGCCGATCGAGGAGTTCATCGTGAACACCACGAGGACGGGCCGGTCGGTGGGAACCGGGCTGTGCACGGTGCCGGGCTGTCAGCGGCCGTGGTGCAGCGCGACGGTCACGTTGTGCATGGCTCACGAGGGACAACACCGCAAACTGGGCGTGTCGCTTGAGGAGTTCCGCCGCCACCCCGAGGTGGTGGCCCGCGCGGGTCTGGGCCCGTGTCTGGTAGTGGCCTGTACGCGGGACCGGGCCGGGGGTTGGTATTGCCTGGGGCACTCCAACCGGTGGAAGAGGGCCCGCAACGCTGACCCTGATCTTGACGAGCGGTGGTTCCGACGGACCGCCTCGGCGATCGCTGAGCGCAACATGGTCAGCCTGCGGGGGCTGGGGCAACGGGTGGTCCTGGAGTTCGTTTATGGGTTGCAGCAGCGCTGTGCTGCGGGGAGCAAGACGGCACTGCACGCGGTCCGCCCGCTGCTGGACCGGGCTCGGTTGTTGCAGGTCGAGTCGCTGCGGGAGCTGTCCGTTGAGGGGATGAGCGTGCCGGCTCGTGCGCTGCGCAATGAGCTGGTGAAGCTGATCGAGCGGTTCGAGACCGACCCCGAGACAGAGCGCGTCAAGGACCGGTGGAACCTTGCGGCGTTCGGCCATCGAGGCAGCCTGCAGTTCGGGGAGATCAGCCAGGCGTGGCTGCGGGAGGCGACCAAGGCGTGGGCGTTCGACGCCCTGCCCAAGGTTCGGGGTAACCGCGCTAATAACACTGTCCAGTCGCCGATCAACGGCATCGCCCAGCTGTCCCGGAGCCTGCACCTGCAACGCAGCGATCACGGCACCGACCCGAAAGTCCTGGGACGCGAGGACATCACCGCGTTCTGCAACCGGGTGGCCTACCTGCATGACCAGGGCGCCATCAGCTCCTACACGTGGCGGCGATCCTGCGTCCGGGTCAAACGCGTCCTGGAGAGGATGCGCTCTTTGGGGTTGACCCGGGCTGGTCAGCCGCTGCACGGGCTGGCCGACGAGTTCACCCTGGGACGCGAGGACATACCCGATGAACCCGAAGCGCCCGAAGCCGGCCGAGACCTCCCCACCGAAGTGATCGCGCTGCTCTGCTCCCGGCTGGCTAGCCTGGAAGCCCGGAGATGCACGGAGGTGCGCACGGCGGTTGAGCTGCTCATTGACACCGGCCGCCGGCCGAACGAGATCTGCTCGCTCAAGCTCGACTGCCTCACCCGTGATCAGGACGGCAAACCCGTCCTGATCTACGACAACCGTAAAGCGTTCCGCCTTGGCCGTCGCTTACCGATCTCTGAGGCGACGGCCGGGGTCATTCAGACTCAGCAGCAACGAGTCCGAGCTCGATTCCCTGACACACCCGAGGAGGGGCTTGCGCTGCTGCCCGCAGCGACACGAAACACCGACGGCCGCCGACCGATGAGCGAGCGGTGGTTAACCACGCAGCACCGACGGTGGGTGGATGGTCTCCCCGATCTTGTCGCCCCCAGCGTGGTCGAGGTCGACGGCCCTACCGTTACCCAGACCCTGCTTTTCGACAAGACCCGGATCTTTCCCTACGCCTACCGGCACACCTACGCCCAACGCCACGCCGACGCCGGGGTTCCCGTCGATGTCCTGTGCGACCTGATGGATCACAAGGAACTCACCACCACCCAGGGGTACTACCGCGTCGGTGAGCAGCGCCGCCGTGAGGCCACCGACCGGGTCACCACAATGCAGTTCGACCGCCACGGCAACCGCATCTGGCGGCACGCCGCCAGCTTGCTGGACTCTGAACGGGCCCGTCGAGCCATCGGTGAGGTCGCGGTCCCCTACGGCGTGTGCACCGAACCCAGCAACGTCGCCGCCGGTGGACAGGACTGCCCCGTCCGGTTCCGCTGCGTTGGCTGCGGCCACTTCCGCACCGACATCTCCTACCTCCCCGACTTGGAGGCCTACCTCGCAGACCTGCTACGCACCCGAGAGCGGCTGCTGGCCAGTATCGACGCCGACGACTGGGCCAAGGCCGAGGCCATGCCCTCCGATGAGGAGATCCGCCGTGTCCAGACCCTCATCGCCCGGGTCAAGACCGACCTTGACCAGCTCGACGAACAGGAACACGCGCAGATCCAGCAGGCCGTGGCCACCGTGCGCCGCGCCCGCAACGGCGTCGTTGGCCTTGGCCTGCCCCGCACCCGCTCAGCCCTGCCCGACATCGGCTCGGAGCGCACCGCATGACCCATCAGATGATCGAGGGCCGGCGGGCCGACTCCGCCCGACGACGCCACCGGGTCGTCAAGGCGCTCCATGACGCGGTCCAGGCCGGTGAGGCGATCAGCGTCTCAGCGATCGCCCGCGCCGCGGGCGTCGATCGCACCTTCCTCTACCGCCACCCCGAGCTGCTCGAACAAGTCCACACCGCTGAAATCACCCCTGCCCACCCCGCCTCCGGCGCCGCCGTCACCCGGGCGTCCCTGCAGGCCGACCTAGCCAACGCCCAAGGCCGCGCAGCGCGTCAGGACACCCGCATCCGCCAACTCGAACACAAGCTCACCGAACTGCTCGGCGAGCAGGTCTGGGCCGAGTCCGGGCTCGGCGCCCACGACAACGTCGAACAGCTCAAACATCGCATCACCACCCTCGAGCAACGCACCATCGAGCTCACCGCCGAGCTCGACGAACGCACCCAGGAACTCCAGGCCGCCCGCGCCAGCAACCGCGAGCTCATGACCCACCTCAACACCACGTCCACCCGTTGAAACGGAACGCCAGCTCTTCCCGAGTGATCTTCCGCTTCGACCTGCGCAACACCTGTTCAGACCGGCAGGATCCACATTTATACTGATGAGCTGCGAGGATGCGCCAACATGGCGTCACGCACAGGAGGCGACCCCCAGAGAAAACGAGGCTGGCCCGCGCTGAGAGCCGACCCCGGTCGGCTGCGCCGCGTAGACCCCGACCTTCCGATCGACCTGCTGTGAGGGAGCCATGCCGACCAACGGCCAGACCGGTCTGGTGATCCCGGTGCCAACGGCTGATCCACTGCTGACGTTGGTGGAGACCCGGCACCCTGGGACTGTGCGCAAGGGCGTGCCCGCGCACGTGTCGCTGTTGTATCCCTTCGTTGGCGCAGCTGAACTCGACGACCGGGTGACCCGTGCGTTGAGTGAGCTGTTCACCGAGCACGAGCGGATGCCAGTTGAGTTCGTGGACTGCTATCGCCCGGCGGGTTCGTGGCCTTGCGTCCTGACCCGATCGAGGGGCTGACCGAGCTGACGAGGAAAACCCGTGACCGGTGGCCGGATATGGTGCCTTACGAGGGGGTCTACGGGGATGTCGAGCCGCACGTGACCGTCGCCATGCGCGTCAGAGGAGACCGCCATGACGGTCGAGCAGGAGGTCACCGAGCAGCTGCCGATCTCAGCTGAGCTGCGCGAGGTGTGGCTGGTGGCCTTCGAGGGGCGATGGAGCTAGGACACGCCGGCCGGTGCGGTGCTTGCCGGTCGGGCACGGCCTGGACTAGAATCGAACGTGTGTTCGATATCGTGCTCGAAGACGACCAGCTCGACGACGTGCCCTGGCCAGACATCGCACTGGAACCCGAGGACACCGGGCAGCTACCGATGTCTCGGTGTGCTGCTCGCAGGGCGGCGGCCGCCGTTGTGGCGATCGACAACGAGCCCGAACATGCACCGCGGGAGGCGTCGTGATCCGCGCTTACCTGTTCGCGCTCGATCCGACCGAGGGGCAGGCCGAGCAGTTCCGCTCGCATTGCGGTGGGCAGCGTTACGCCTACAACTTCGGGCTCGCGCTGATCCGTGCCAACCTCGACCAGCGGGCCGCCGAGCGCACCTACGGCATTCCCGACGATCAGCTCACCGAGCCCGTGTCGTGGTCGGCGTTCAGCCTGCGGCGCGCATGGAACGACGCGAAGAACGAGCGGGCGCCGTGGTGGGCGGAGAACAGCAAGGAGGCGTACTCCTCGGGGCTGGCCAACCTCGCTACCGCGCTGCGCAACTGGTCGTCCTCGAAGTTCGGCCGCCGCGCTGGTCGCCGGGTGGCGTTTCCCCGGTTCAAGGGCCGCCGCACCCGTCTGACCTGCCGGTTCACCACCGGCGCGTTCGGGCTCGGTCTCGACCGGCGCCACGACCACCGACTCAAGACCTTCGCCCCCGGCTGGGCAGTTGACCAACACCCCGATGGCACGATCACCTTCACCACTCCCACCGACCACACCTACACCAGCCACCCCCACGACTACCGACCCGACTCCCATCCCCCGCCGCCCGGCGACGATCCGCCGCCCTTCTAGATCCACATCATGGACTGGAACAACCCGCCGGTGCGGTGGGCGGACCTGGAACGGGCACTGTCCGGGCGACCCGGCGGGTTCCCGTTGGGGCAGTCCAGATCAGGGCACCGTGACGAGGAACATCCCGGTGACGGTGGGGACAGTCCGGCGTGGACACGTCACCGGGATCGCTACGAGCCGCCGCCGTTGCTCACGTCGGCCCAAGTCGTGGAGAACCAGCTCGCAGAGACCCAGCGCATTCCCTACGCCGAGCTGCACTGCCATTCCAACTTCAGCTTTCTGGACGGGGCCAGCCACCCCGAGGAGCTGGTCGAGGAGGCCGTCCGGCTGGGCCTGGACGCAATTGCGATCACTGACCACGACGGGATGTACGGAGTGGTGCGCTTCGCCGAGGCGGCACGCGAGCTTGGCGTCAAAACCATCTTCGGGGCCGAGCTCAGCCTCGGTCTCACCGCACCACAGAACGGGATACCCGACCCGGAGGGTGAACACCTGCTTGTGCTGGCCCGCGATCCCGAGGGCTACCGCAGGCTGTCCCGGGTGATCAGCGATGCCCAGATCCGCGGTCGCGAAAAGGGCAAGCCGGTTTATGACCCAGACGTGGTGGCAGCCGCCGCGGGCGGGCATTGGGTGGTGCTCACCGGGTGCCGCAAGGGGGCGGTGCGCCGCGCACTGGAGCGCGAAGGTCCGCCCGCCGCGGCCGCGCAGCTATGCCGCCTGATCGAGCTATTCGGCCCGGACCACGTCGTCGTCGAGCTCACCGCCCACAGCTTGGCTGACGACACCGAGCGCAACGACGCCCTCGCCGCACTGGCCGCAGCGCACGGCGTGGACACCGTCGCCACCACCGCCGCGCACTACGCCACACCCTCCCGGCACCGGCTGGCTACCGCAATGGCCGCGGTCCGGGCGCGGCGCAGCCTGGACGAGATGGACGGCTGGCTGCCTGCCGCCGCTACGGCGCACCTGCGCTCCGGTGCAGAGATGGCCGACCGGTTCGCTCGCTGGCCCGGGGCTGTCGAGCGGGCTGCCGCGCTAGGCCGGGAGTGCGCTTTCGACCTGCATCTGGTGGCGCCAGACCTGCCGCTGTTCGATGTCCCCACCCGCCACACCGAGGCCAGCTGGCTGCGCGAGCTCACCTGGCTCGGCGCGGCCACTCGCTACGGCAGCTACGACGAGTGTCCCGGCGCCTATCACCAGATCGAACACGAGCTGGTCGTCATCGAAGAGAAGAACTTTCCGGGCTACTTCCTCATCGTCCACGACATCGTGGCGTTCTGCCGGCGGGCCGGCATCCTCTGCCAGGGCCGCGGCTCGGCGGCCAACTCCGCGGTCTGTTACGCGCTGGGTATCACGAACGTCGACGCGGTAGGGATGGATCTGCTCTTCGAACGGTTCCTCGCCCCGGACCGCGACGGCTACCCCGACATCGACCTGGACATCGAGTCCGATCGCCGCGAGGAAGCCATCCAGTACGTCTACCAGCGACACGGCCGCGACTGCGCGGCCCAGGTCGCCAACGTGATCACCTACCGGGCCCGTTCGGCGGTGCGGGACGTGGCCAAGGCGCTGGGCTACTCGACCGGCACCCAGGACGCCTGGAGCAAGCAGATCGACCGGTGGGGGCCGCTGGGGGACCAGGAGACCGACATCCCCGAACCGGTGCGGGCGCTGGCCGCCGAGCTGGAGGGGTTCCCCCGGCACCTGGGCATTCATTCCGGCGGAATGGTGATCTGTTCCCGTCCGGTGGCTGAGGTCTGCCCGGTGGAATGGGCGCGTAGAGAGAACCGCTCGGTAGTGCAGTGGGACAAAGATGACTGCGCAGCCGCCGGACTGGTCAAGTTCGACCTGCTCGGACTCGGAATGCTCTCCGCGCTGCACTACGCGGTCGATCTGGTCGCCCGCCATTACCGGCACCGGGTGCAGCTCGCGGATTTGCAGCCCACCGATCCGGCCGTCTACGAGATGCTGGCCAGGGCCGATTCGGTCGGGGTGTTCCAGGTGGAGTCCCGCGCGCAGATGGCCACCCTCCCGCGGCTGAAACCGCGCTGCTTCTATGACCTGGTGGTCGAGGTGGCGCTGATCCGCCCCGGCCCGATCCAGGGCGGCTCGGTGCACCCCTACATCCGCCGCCGCAACGGCCAGGAGACCTGGGACTACGACCACCCACTGCTGGCGAACGCGTTGCGCAAGACGCTGGGTGTGCCGCTGTTTCAGGAGCAGCTGATGCAGATGGCCATCGACGTCGCCGACTTCTCCCCCGCCGCAGCCGACGAGTTGCGCCGCGCGATGGGCGCCAAACGGTCCACCGAACGGATGGAGCGGCTGCGCGAGCGGCTGTTCAACGGGATGGCCCGCCACGGCATCACCGGCGAGCTCGCCGAGAAGATCTACGCCAAGCTACTGGCCTTCGCTAACTACGGCTTCCCGGAAAGCCACTCGATCAGCTTCGCCTCGCTGGTTTACTACAGCGCCTGGTTTAAGCATTACTATCCCGCCGCCTTCTGCGCCGCCCTACTGCAAGCCCAGCCGATGGGCTTTTACTCCCCGCAATCATTGATCGCCGACGCCAGGCGGCACGGCGTCACCGTTCGCGGTCCCGACGTCAACGCCAGCGGGGTGCACGCCGGGCTGGAACCGGCCGCGGAAGGTGCGCCGGAGCAGGCGGTGCGGCTGGGACTGGCCACGGTGCGCAGGGTGGGCAAGCCGCTGGCCACCCGGCTGGTCGAGCAGCGCCAAGCCCACGGTAACTACCGCGGCATCGCTGACGTCGCGCATCGGGTAGGCCTGACCACCGCCCAGGCCGAGGCGCTGGCTACCGCCGGGGCGTTTGACCGGTTGGTCCCGCACCGCCGCCAAGCGC
>JBOHGX010000201.1:0-3403 GCA_050700255.1 Pseudonocardiaceae bacterium | reverse complement strand
TCCCAGATCCGGGAGCCGCGGCAGCCGCGGGCACTACTGGGTCAGTGGGATCGCGATGTCCACCATGTTGCGGTCGAGGCCGCTGCCGACCGGCTCGGCCTTACCGGAGAACAGGGTGATCCGGTAGAGCCCGTACTGGCCGTTGACGTCCAGCGTGGCGAAGGCCTGCTGGCCGGTGATCGAGCCGCCGGTGCTCGTGCTGTAGATGTCGAACCCGGCGATGGGACCAGCGTCGACGGTGAGCTTGCCGGTGGCGGCAAGCTGGCCGGAGTTGGCCGGTGACTGGAGCACGATCTGGTCCGTCGTGGCATCCAGGCCGTACAGCGTGGTGGCGGTGTTCGGGTCGTTGTCGTTGTTCGTGTACGCGGCGCCGGTGACTCCCGGGGTCTGCTGGGCGGTGCCTGGTGCCGGCGGGTAGCTCAGCTGGGTGTCGGCGACAGTCGCCGGCAGCGGAGTCGTGGCCATCGGCTGCCGCAGGTTCTGGCCGGTGTCGCTGACCACCCGCAGCGCGTCGGCGGCGGGGTTGAAGTCGACGCCGAAGTTCGTGCCCTCCGGGGCGATCGTCAGCCGTCCCACGCTGGTCGCCTGGCCGCTCGGCTCGATCGTGTAGATGCCGCCCCTGTCACCGACGCCGTACAGCTTGCTGTCCTTGGCCCGGTAATCGATGCCGATCAGCTTGGTGTCGCCCTCGCCGAGACCGCTGATCGTGCCTGTTTCGCGAGGGCTGGGGTTATCCGAGGAGAATTCGACGAGCTTGTTGTCGTCGGTCAGCCCGACGATGTTGACCGGGGCTTGGCCGCCTTCGCCGCCCGGCTGGCCAGCGGGGGGCTGCTGCGCACCGGTAGGAGCGGCCTCCTCACCAGCCGGAGCGCCGCCGGCGGGAGGCTGCTCACCGGCAGGAGGCTGCTCACCGGCACAGGCCGCGGCGGTGGGCAGGAGCAGCGCGGCACCTGTGAGAAGTATGGCCAGACGGGCATTCAACGGCTTGTGCATCAGGTTTGTCCCCCTTCGACGGTTCTGGAGGGAGCGCGGATGCGACCCCTCAGTATGTTTTTACTCCGACCGTCACAGGGTGCGCTTAACGAATGAATATCGTTGCGATGCCGACGCGGTGTCGGTGGGGCAGACCGGATCTGCCTGAGGTGCTGCGAGGCGCCCTTGATGGCTGCGGGTCAGCCCTGCTCCGCGACCCGCTTGATCGCCTCCAGGGTCGCCGTCATGTTCCGTTCATGCTCCTTCAGGCGGTCGGCGATGAAGCGCTCCTCGAGCTCAGGCCTCCTGGCGATCACCGCGGTCAGGCCGGAGGGGCCTGGACCCATCACGGCCCGGTAGCGCACGACGGTGCCGCCCGTCCCGTCCGGGGTCAACTCGTAGCGCCAGGTGGCTGCGGGGTTCGCCGGATCTTCCACCGCCCACCCGAAGCTGACGCCGGGCTGCGCTTCGGTCACCACCGAGGAGGTCTCCCAGGTGCGGTCGCCGCGCACCTGCTTGCCGCGGAAGCGGGCACCGACCGCCGGTCCACCAGCGCTTTGTTCTTGTTCCCACTGGGCGGCCACGCACTCGCCAGTCCATTCGCCGACCCGGGTGACGTCGCTGACGAGTGACCAGACCCGTTCCGGCGGGGCAGCCACCGTGAGGGAGACCTCGATGCAAGGGAGGTCAGACATCCGCACTAGCACACGATACGCGTCCGGCGTCGCTGTGAGAGGCTCCGCGCAGCCAACGGTAGGGGTTCGCGGTGCTCGTAGATCAGGAACGGACGAGCTCGGACGTGCTGGCGCGTCGACGCCGGCGGGCCCGGGCGTGGTTAGCGGTCACCGTCGCGCTGCACGTGTCGACGCTCGCGCTCACCGTCGCGCTGCTCCCACTGGGGAGTATCGAGCAGATCGATTCCCTGGTGATCATCCTAGCGCTCGCCGCGGGGTCGCTGGCGGGGATGCTCTGGCTGCAGCGGCGCCGCCCGAGCGCGCACAAGCCGCACCAGTGGCCGTGGCGGGCGCTGGCTGTGGCGGTCCCGCAAGCCATGGCGCTGGGGTTCGCGGTGAACGCAGTGCTGGACGAGGACGCGCTGGCGCCGCCGCAACGGATCCTGCTCGTCCTCGTCGTCGCGTTGATCCCAGCTGCCAGCGCAGAATTGGCCCGCCGGTCGCTGCTACGGCCGCTGGTGGCGGAGCTGGGCGCGGGTGACTTCGAGGTGCTCGTCGAGCCGCGCACCGGTCAACGGTCCTGGTTTTACAGTGACAGTGTCGCGCTGACCGACCGGGAGATCCTCATCAGCGTCCGCTCCGGCTCCGGCCGGGCGACCTGGAACCCGAAGACCGAGCGGATCGCACTCGCGGACGTCACCGCTGTCGGGGCCCGCCCGGTGTTGCCCCAGGACAGCCCGTGGATCACGCTGTCCGACGGTCGTGGGTTGAGCGTGGTGCCTGGTGACGTCGTCGTGGTCCAGTGCCGCGAGACCGTTTCGGTGCTGCCGATCGACGACGCAGCGGTGTTCGCCGAGGTGGTCCGGGCCCGGGCAACCAGGGTGCGGGGGGCTCCGGTTGGGTTCTTGCCCATCGAGCTCGATGTGCCACCTGCCGAGCCGGGGCACCTTCCAGAAGTGCTGCCGGCACCGGAACCGTCCGGGCCCGTGGCGCACCCGGTCACCGGCCCGGTCGACCCGCCGCGCACCGGTCCGGGGATGGCGATGCGGTGGGGGCTCGGATTTCCGCTCGCGCTGCTGGGCATCGTCGGCGTGCCGGTGGGGCTGCTGCTGTCCGGTGGGCTGCTGCCGCCGGAGACCGATCTGGAGCGCTACCGCCTGGTGTTCTGCGCGCTGTGGACCGCGCTGGCAGCCGGGACCTGGCTGCGGTCGTGGCAGCAGCCGCGCTACTGGCCGGTGTGGGCGCTGACGTCCGGACTCGCCACCGCGATCATCGTCGCGGTGCAGGGACTCGGGTTGGCGGCCCTGCTCGGGCCGATCGTCGGCGTGCTGCTCACCTGGGCCGGGCGCCGGGTGCTGATCAGGCCGGTCGGCACCGATCTCGCCGGGTCCCGGGTGGAGATCCCGCTACGGCTGCGGGGTGGCGAAACGCTACTCGTGCAGCGCGACCGGATGCTCCTCAAGGTGCGCGGCGGCGCGGGTGGGGCGGTGCCCCAAGCCCTTGCGCTGGGAGAGTTGGCGCTTGCCCAACCCGGCCAGTTCACCTGCAGCGAGGCGCGGTTCTGGCCGTTCCCAGGCGCCCGGTTGCGCATCTGGCGGGGGCCGGCGCTGCGCCTGGTGTCCGGACGCCAGCAGTGGCTGATCCCGGTGGATTCCCCCCGCGAGCTCGCCGCGATCATACGCGGGCGAGCCGCCACTGCGCCTCGCCGGGACATCCCCGCTCCGCTCACCTTGGCCCCCCTCACCTTGGCCCCCCTC
>JBOHGX010000200.1:0-5205 GCA_050700255.1 Pseudonocardiaceae bacterium | reverse complement strand
ATGCCCCTGTGTCCGCCTGATATGTGAGATCTGCAACTGTTGTCGCTGGTAGAGGCCATAGTAGGCGTGGTACGGCCTCCTCGTACTGAGCAGGTCCGGGGTTCGATTCCCCGACGCGGCTCCACCCTTGACCAGCGCAAACGCGTTGGTCAGTATGTGCCGGGCATCACCGCCCCGCCACTTCTGCCAATTGACCGCTGTGGCCGACTGCATTTCGCAGCACGTTTGATCTTGTTCTGTATGCGACCAAGATGAGCAGCTCAGTAGCGCTTGCACCATGGTTGGTCTGCGCGGTCAGCCGACTCTTGTGGTGGGCCGGCCTGGGCGTCGCTCCCAGATGCGGGCGAAGTGCTCGATCGCCGGAACTGTCCACAGCGGCCCGGTCCCTACCCGTGCCACGGGTGCCGGGAACCGGGTGTTGGAGGCGGCTAGCTGGTGGACCCGTTGCCGCGACACTCCGAGGATCTCGGCTGCGTCGGCAGCTGAGGCCAGCGGGGGGAAGTCCGGGCGCAGCGCTTCGGTGTCGAATCGTTCCGGGGTGCACACCCGAAGGTCGATAACCTGTCCAGTCGCGGCCTTGCCCAGGACGGTGTGAATGAACTGTGCGGCGGTCCGCGCCGCCGCGATCGTGTCGCTGTCGTCTAGTTCGATGGTGAGCGTGAAGCCGGGTCCATCGGCGCGGTTGGCGACGGTGGCGTCTTGCTGCTCGGCGATCTCGTCCAGCGTGATCAGGTCCTGCTCCTTGGGTGGGACCGGGGTGGCGACGGTGACTTGCGCGATCCAGCTGCTCATGGTCGGTCCTCCTTCCTGCGTTGGGAGCGTCGTTCCTTTTTCGACGGCGGGGGCCAGGTAAGTTCCGTCGGGAGTGTGGAAGCGGCGGTTGGCGTCCACGGTGACGGTCCAGCCTTGGGAACAGGCCCATGCGATGAGCTTGTCAATGTCTTCTGCCACTGTGTCTTCTGCCACTGTGCCCCATTCCCTAGCGGTACCGCAAGAGTACGTCGTCAAGAGATAAGGATAAGTGCGGCCCGGAGGACGGTGAGGAGTGCCAGTCGTCTCCGAACGATTCGATGGCAGGAGCTGCGCAGCCGCCGGGTTGTCCGTAATTCCGTCGTGCGCGAGCCGTTGGGCGTGCTCGGCCGCCGATCTGCTCGCTGCGGGTTGTCCCCAGCGGTTCCTTCGGTGGGCAGGCACGACCCGCCGCTGATCGGCGTAACGGTGCGGACGGCGCTGCATGGTCAGTCGGATGTGGCCTGTCTACGTCAAGCGTTTCGCGGAGGACGTGAAGGGATACGCGGCCGTCGGGCAGTTCAGCGGCCCATAGTGTCCAGGGATTCCCGGTGAGGTCGAGGGCGTCAGAGAGCTCGAGGAGCCTGTCGTAAGTCTCACCGTCGGCATACAGGCGCCCGTCGGGGAGGACATGAGCGAGTTGCTGCCCGGGTCCGTCGCCAGCGGCCAGGGTAGTTCCTGGGGGGAGCAGGTCCATGTCGACCAGGCTGCGCAACTCGCTGGTGATCTCGAAACGCGCGTCTTGGGGGCGAAACGCGATCCGGATCCGGGACTCGGTGTAGTCCTCGCGGACCACAAGGTGGCCGCGAGTGCGCGGCGGACATGGTCGGCGGCCTCGGTGAGCCGCCCCGTCGAGACGAGGACGAGTCCAAGCCGAGCGTGTGCCCAGCAGGCGACCAACGGGAAGTGCTCGCTGGCCTGCAGGGACCGGCGGAAAGCGTCTTCGGCTGCGCACAGGTTGCCACGACCTGATGGACGGTGCCCAGCGCATTGAGTGCCGCGGTTGTCCAGCCACGATGGCCTACGTGCTCGGCGACCGACAGTGCCGCGCGGGCGGCCTGCGCCGCCTCGGCAGTGTGCCCGCATGCGGTGAGCGCCTCACTGTGATGCCACTGGGCCATCGCCTCGCCGTGCCTCGGCCGGTGAGCGGCACTTCGAGGTCGAGGAGATTATCGTGGTGGGTGAGCGGGCCACGGTCCGTCCGGTGGCTGCACCGCTGGGAGGACGCCGCGGGAAACCGAGGGCACGTGAGGGGCGTCGACGTTCCGCGTCCGCGAGGGCAAGGTCGCCGAGAAGCTGTCATACGTGAAGGGCTGAACACTGCGTCATCAGCGCCGCCGGAGCGAGGAAAAGCATCGTGGACGTTATCGATGACCTGATCGCGTAAGACGGACCCCGCTGCCGTCTCGCGTCGAATCCAACGTGCTGCGGATCACGTCAAATAGAGTCTTAACGCGGGCGATAGACGTCGGCTCGGTGCTCGACGCGGAGCACAGTGACCAGGCGGACCTCGTCGTCGATCTCGTACAGAATGCGGAAGGCGCCTCGCCGGGCGGAGTGAACTCCTGTGAGTTCGTGGTGCAGAGCGTCGCCGACGCGGTGCGGGTTCTCCAGCAGTGTTCCTGTGATGAACTCGACGACGGCTGCGGCGATGCCCTCCGGCAGTTTGTATTGGATGGCGCGGCCGGCACTGGCCGCCACCCGCAGCCGGTATGGCTCGATCACCGTCGAGACCGCAGCGCCCGCACCGCGTCAACCCCTTCGATCACCTCGCCGCGAGCTACCTCGTTATGCGCCTCCCGGATGTCCGTCATCGCTTCGGCGTCGCTGAGGATCTCCAGGGTCTCTTCGAGGGCGGCAAGGTCGTCGTATCCGATCAGCACGGCGGCTGGTCGGCCGTTGCGTGTGACAACGACGCGCTCGTGCTCGCGCTCGGCTCGGTCGACGAAGTCGGACAGGCGATCGCGTACGGTGCGCAGCGGCTCCACAGTCATGGCCACAATTGTGCCACATGGTTCGGTGTACCGAGGAGGTCGGTCCCTAAACGCTCGTCCCGACTGACGTCGTAGAGGTTCGGCGTGGAATCAAACGTGGTGCGAAATCAGGTCGACCGGTGCCCCTGTGACCGCCTGGGGTGTGAGATCTGCAACTGTTGCTGTCGGTAGAAGCCATGCGTGGTGCGGCCTCCTCGTAATGAGCAGGTCCGGGGTTCGATTCCCCGAGGCGGCTCCACCCCTGACCAGTGTTAACGCGTTCGTCAGGCATGTGCTGGCCATTACCAACTGCCGCTTCTGTCACATCCATCGCTGTGGATGGCTGCACTTCGCACCACGTTTGATCTTGCTAGCAGATGCTGAGCCAGTTGGTTCAGCGCTGGGACCAGGAGCGGTGAACTGGGTCCCAGGTTCCGGCGGCGGTCATAGTCAGCGCTGGGTCAAGGAGCGCAGCTGCGGTTCGGAGCGCTTGGGCGGCGTCACGATCGGCGAGGCGTGGGTTGTCTCGTGCCACTCGTGCATAGCCTGGGCCCCAGGTGGGATCCGGAATGGTGAGTCTGTCGGGCAGTTGCAGGCCCCGGCGATCGGCCTCGCAACGCAGCGCGCGGGTGAGTGCGTGGGCGTCGACGACGGTGGTACGGGCGAAGGTCGCCAGGTCGGCCAGGTCGTGGTAGCGGCTGGTGGACTGGGGTTGACCGTCGGAACGGTGGTGGATTTCGATCATCGCGCACACTTTGTCGGCGATGTGGTCCGTGATCGGGTAGGCGCGGTAGGTGGTGCTGGTGATTCCGGCGATGGAGACCGGCACCAGGGGTGTGACTTCGTCGGGTGGCGCAGTCATGATGAGATCGGTAACGAGGTCGACGTGGAAACGGGCGAATTCCCGCAGCCCCAGGTAGGCGATGACGGGTACCCGTAGCGTGTGCCTTTTCTGGGTGATGCGCTGGCCAGGGTCGAGAGTGAAGCGGAAGAAGTCTCCTGCATCAGTGGCGGCGGCCGCGCGCAGCGAATTCTCGGCAGCGGGCAGATCTTCGTCTTGTCGATAGAGGTCGATGTCGCGGGTGTGCCGGGCGTTGCCAGCGAGCCGAGCCAGGATGGCCGTAGCGCCTTTGAGGATCCATCGCTTGGCGTCCGGGCCGGTGAAGATACGAGTCAGTAGCCGGTCGTAGGCAAATTGCCGGCGCAACGAGTCAAGCGTCACGCCCGGCCGGCCACGGGCGTGGGCGCCTAGCTTGTCGGTCAGTGCCCGGTTCATTGCCTGTGGACTCGCATACGGGCAATGCGCTGCGGGGCTCACGAGCGAGCTTCCGACACGAGTCTGTCCGGGTGCGGGTGCCCGGCCATCGTCAGGAGCAGATCGAGCAGGCCTATCCCGTCGTTGCCGGGGAGATCGAACCGTGTCGCGAATGGACCCAGCTTCTCAGCCACTACGCGCGGGTAGTCGTAGACCTGGTCGAGGACCTCCCGAACAATCTGCGCGACTGTCTCGGGCTCGTGATGGTCAGCGAGCAGATCGGCGACCATTCTCCCCGCGCGGGTCGTCGGCAAGCCATGCAGGATGAGCCAGTCTTGGTCGGGCACCCGTCCGCGGTGAAGCCGAACGTCGGAACGCCGTGTTTGGCGACGTACCGGCAGCGTGAACTCGTGGGTGTCGGCCCGCAGATCGCCGACGTTGTACAGCGCTGCGGCGCTGGAGTGCGAGACCAGCGCTTGCTCGGGTCGATCAAGCCTCTCCCAGGCCGGTGCGGCCGAGTCGAGCTGCAACCAAGCCGCGCGCAGCGATAGGTGACCTGGATCTGCGCTGCCCCGTAGCCTGTACACCCCGTGGGCGATCCGCTCCACGGCCCCCCTTGGGCCGGCCAGGTGTGACAAGGTGGACCAAGCGATACCAAGCCGACGCGCCTGAGCGCGGGTGACCAGGCCCCATTGGCCTTCGGCGAGGTCCGACAGCCGTGCCACCGCCGATGTCATGCTGCGAAGTGTAGTGCAAACTGGATACATCGCAGTATGGTCACTGTTCAGCGTCGGTTAACCCTGCGGACGGGTCGTCAGCTCGCCGGCGCCTACCGCCTGGGCAGCGCGCAGATCGCCGTGGAATCAAACGTGGTGCGACATCAGGTCGAACGGTGCTGCTGTAGCCACCTGAAGGTGTCAGGACCGCAACTGTTGTCGCTGGTAGAGGACATAGTAGGCGTGGTACGGCCTCCTCGTACTGAGCAGGTCCGGGGTTCGATTCCCCAAGGCGGCTCCACCTCTCACCCAGTGAGGGCGAGCCTCGGACCGCCGAGACGCGGATCACTTTGATCGGTAGCGCGGCGAATCTGACGTGGTCGGGCCACGGTCTGATGCCGGCGTCGGAGATCACGCCCGTTGGCTGACCGGCTGCAGGGCAGGCTCACGCCGCGACCAGACGCTAGCGCTG
>JBOHGX010000199.1:0-15627 GCA_050700255.1 Pseudonocardiaceae bacterium | reverse complement strand
TAGTTCGGCGGGCGGCGCGCGGGTGTAGGCCCGCGCCGCTTCGTCCACGCGGAGGTCCAGCAGGTCCAGCGTGGTCGAGCCGACGTCGCTCGCCTCAGCGCGAGCGGCCAGCTCTAGCAGCTCTTTGAGCTGCCCGTCGGTGTGGCACGTCCGGGGTACCCGGTTGGCCGCATCCCAGGTGGCTAGCAGCGCCCCATCGGCGTCTACGGCGGCGTCCAGGGCGCGGGTGACGGCTTCACCCGGCCAGCGGCGTCCGTGCTCGACGTTGTGCAGATAGCCTCGGTGCACGTGCGCCTGCGCGGGGAGGTCGGCCAGGGACAGCTTTGCTGCGGCGCGCCTGCGGGCGCGCCTGCGGGCGAGCTGTGCGGCGAAGTCCGCCCGCTTGCTGCCCATCCCGTCCTCCCGTTGTCGCCAGTTCGGTCGCTCTGGCTGGAGGCGACAGTGAGAGGGTTCCACCTGTTCCGCTGGGGCGCGATGGTGGCACGATGAGCGTCCCCCACAGCGGCGACAACCGCCGGACCATCCATGCAAGCTGCGCTCTGCACCGGGGGCCGGTGGGGTTCGCCAACCTGGTCGTGACGAAACTCGACGGGACGATCGAGCTTGACCCGCACGTGGACCGCAGCTGTGTCATCCTGCTGGACGAGAGCGGAGGCCGTGTCCTGTCTGAGGCCCTCGTCGAGTGGCTCGGCTGATCGGCGAATCGGGACTACCTGCGCCACCGGTTATTTGAAGCCGACCACCATGGAATCGGGGCCGACCAGCCAGGAGGACGTGGCGCTCGCCGAGCTGGTGCGGGAAGCTCGAACTATGGCCGCAGTGGCCGAGCAAGAATTACGCGGGGAGGAATCCATGAGCTATCTGCTGCTGATCGCACTTGGCCTGCTGTTCCTGTCGGCGAGTTTTCTGATCTCGCAATCAACGGCGCGTACCGCACTGGTCGCGCTGGCGTGCTTCGCGTTCCTGATAGCCGTGATCCTGACCATCGTCGGGACTGTCGGAGTGTCGGTCGGATGACCGTAGGAAATACGGCAGCGAGTGACGCCGCGTGACCGCCGGTCACAGCTCTACTGGGCGTTCATAACTTAGTGGTCGCCGCCAGCGGTCCCGTGCAGGCAGTGGCTCAGGGCTCGGGGGTGTGTCAGGTACCGGTTGCAGGCATGGGCTGGTGCGTCGTGAACTCGGCACCAGCGACCTTTCTGCTCACTGCAAACGTCGGTGGGTCGAGTTCACGACATGTTCCGCTTAGGTAGCCACCGCCTAGTGGGCTAAGTAATGCTCATCGAGCAGTGCATGTGCTGTTCTGGTGCTGTTCGATGGCGCGCCCCATCTGAGGACTCGACGCGCCGCAGGCGGCATCTCACTACCTGTGCGCATGCCGAGCAGGCGTGTTACCAGCGACAATGCCTGCGCGTGACACCAGAAGGAGCTCACCGGTAGGCACCGTTCCTGAAAACTTTGGTCACTGCTCATCCCTGATTGACGACTCGGAGAGCAGCATCACACCTAGGTAGTGGCCGAAAGAATTCTCTGTGGTGAACGCATGTTGTCAGGAGACCTTCTTTTGGCCATGGTGTGGACAAGCCGAATCGGCGATGCCGTCGTAACGGCCATCCGGCCAACGAGGTGGAGACTGCAATGAGCACTATCTGGGTGACCGCTCGCCGTGGTTCGCTCGCACTGGCGGTAACGTTCCTGGCCCTGAACTTGACCGGTTCCAGCGCCGCGGCCCTGGTGGGACGCAACGGCGCGGCCAGCCCTGTGGCGGGGAGCAGTACATCAGTATCGGGCTCGATGAGTCGGTACGCACTGGTGGAGCCATCGGAAACCGTCCGCACATGTGCAAATGGGCTGCTGCACGCCTCCAGCAAGCGCACCTGCGACTCCGTAGTCCTCGTCGCCGAGTAGCACGTCTATCCGGCCGCAGCAGGACTGCCGCGCTGGCTGATGCGCGAGAATGGGTGGGGCGACGTCAGCTTGACGCGAGTGGCGTCGGTATATTGACAGTCATCAACATCACCTGATATGGGTTCCAGGTAGACATTGTGAAGTAGATCTGCACTCCGTTGTCGGACCGGCGGTTATATTGAGGGATCTGATAGGGGCCATACATCCCTGCCAAGTCGGCGCTGCGATCGACACCGAAACCTTCCTGTGTGTGATCAGCGTTCGGCAGGTGCATGAACTTCCCGAGCCCATCGTTCACTGAGAAGGCGAGGTCACCTTTGGACCAGGGTCCGTAAGGACTTTTCGCCCAGTGCATGACTATTCCACCAACGGATGATCTATCTGCTGGCCAGTCCGCGTTGTAAAGGCATATCCAGGCGCCCAGCAACGAGTTCCAGCGAACCGACAGTTCGCCGACACTGCCCGCACAGAAGAGTGGAACCGCGCTGTCCTCGCTACGGCTCCATTGCGATTGCCCGAGTCCGCCGGCATAAAACAGAAAACCGCCCGGTTCTTCGAGCTGTGCCACCGGTTTAACCGCAAGGTAAACATCGCTGGAGCGGTAGCGACCGCTACCAAAGACGACAAGTTGTGGACCGTCTCCCGGGAGCCCATGTTCCTGCGCATCAACGACCATTGTAGACACGTTGATGAACTTGGACCGTGACATCTCGTGTAGAAGCTTGAAGTCGAGGCCGTTGTTGTCTGACCGGGCCAGTATCGATCTGCCCATCAAGGCGTATATTCCCGCTTGACGGCGATCGGTGCTGAAGAAGACGTACATGTTACCGTTCCAGCTCACTCCGTCGAGTGGAACATTGAAGGCGTCCTGGGCAATGCCGGGGACCATCGGCGGCCGAGGAAGGAACGTCAAGTCAAGCCCATCGTCGGCATTCGTGTCTGTACAAAAAGCGATAGCATCGAGATCATCGTTTGGAGTGCTGTGGCCCACTCGCCAGGTATCACCGAACAGGAAGTAGAGGCGACCTTGATGGGAAAAGGAGACACCGAGGTCAGTGCCGACAATGTTGAACCTGCTCTCGGTCCGGTTGCGGGCATATCTTGGCGTTCCCGTTCCGTTCCAGCCTTCACGATCGAACTCCCCGGTCAGCTGAACGATCTTCTGGGCGCGGTTGGCAAGCCGCGGATGTCGTTCCAGCACGTCGAAGCAATCCGTCCGGATCCAGGACTCATCGACGTGGGCATTCGGATGCCAGTAATGAACGACTGAGCCACGGCACTCATCGACGAGCACTTCGAAGTTCCCGCGCGGCGCTGAGCCGAAACTGGACTGAATGACGCCACCGAGTCCTGCGCAGGATTGGGTGATGAACTGGGCCCTGGTCCAGGCTCCGCTGCTGTCGCGGAAGAAATGGCGAAGTTCTATCGAATTATCGCCCAGGTGCAGCGGCACGACGACTTCGAAGTTGCCGTGTGGCCCGGTGCCGAAGTCGGATTGGATGAGGCAGCCGGGCCCGGTTACGTTGTCGCGTTCACCGGTGATGCGTGGTCCGCGGATCCAGGGTAGGCGGGGGTCGCTGTTGTTGCGGAAGAAGTGGCGTAGTTCGACGGTGCCGTTGGTTTGTCGTAGGGGTACGACGACTTCGAAGTTGCCGTGTGCTCCGGTGCCGAAGTCGGATTGGATGAGGCAGCCGGGCCCGGTTACGTTGTCGCGTTCACCGGTGATGCGCGGTCCACGAACCCACGGCCCGAAGTCGTTGTGAGAATTGTCGCGGAACCAGTGCCACAGTTGTTCGCCTTGTACCAGGACCGCCTCAAAATTACCGTGACCGCTGCGTCCGAAGTCGGCTTGTATGAGACTGACATAAGTTCTGGGCATTTCACAGTCCTTTCCAGTCCCAGTAAGCTCAGCGCGAATCCGACCACTGCTATGGTCGGTGGAGGCGACGGGAATCCAGCCCAACTGGTCGAGCGCCCGACCACGCCGGTGTTGAAGTTCGCGGGAGCCACCAGGCACCCATGCGCGTCCGCGGCGAGATCTTAGGGGTTGCCCCGCAGCACCCGCACTAACCCCCAAGCCCGCGCGCCGACGTCCAGGGCAAGCGGTCTGCACACCGCACAGCGCTACGGATCCAGCCGTGCACCCTCAGCGGACACGCCGTACCGCTCGGCTACCTTCATGATCGTCACACTCGCCAACGCCGTTGTCGTGTTTCGGCTCGCGGGAATCGTGGCGTCGACGTTGTCAGCGGCCTAGTAGCCGGGGCCTTGACCTAGGGACCCGAACAGCCACAGCAACACGAAGATCACGATGACGATTTCATACCACTTCGCGTAGAGCATGCTGACCTCCTTCAACCGTAACTCCTTGTACTTAACACCGTCGTTGACCCGTCGGGTGGGTGCAGTGACGCCGGTGAGGTTAAAGTTGATGATCGAGGCACAAGGGGCTTAAGTGGTTACACAAGTATAGCCAAACGGAGCAGCCTTTGCACGCCAGTAGTTAGCTTTTGGTTCTCTCCTTACTACCCATCGTGATGGGTTCGAGAAGGACGAGGGAACTCTCGGTTGCGGTCTAGGGTGTCCGTATGCGGCGAACCGCGCTGCTCCGAGACCGCCACCAACTGTGAGCACCCGGGCCGAGGGACAACGGATCGCGCGAATGCTCGGCTTGGAACGGCTCCCGGGGGAGGGCGGCCTGTTCCGCCGGACTTACGTCGACGCATATTGCTCAGTGATCTACTTCATGTTGATTGCTCCGGATTTCTCGGCGCTGCACTCGCTCGACGGTGTGGAGACTTATCACTGGTACGCCGGATCGCCCCTGCGCCTGCTGCTGCTGCACCCTGGCGGGCAGGCCGATCAGCCAGTCCTCGGTGCGGATCTCGTCAGAGGAGCAAGGCCGCAGGTCGTCGTGCCCGCGGGGGTGTGGCAGGGCTCCAGCTCACTGGGCGAGTGGACTCTGGCGGGTACCACCATGGCCCCAGCGTTCGAGTGGTCAGCCTTTCACCTCGGCCGGCGCGCCGAGCTGGTCTCAGGCTGGCCGGATGCGGCGCCCCGGATTCGTGCCCTCACCCGGGCCTGACCACGCGCACTGGGCCGCGATCGCGCGCCCGCCTCCGGCGGTGATGTCGTCAACCACTCTGGCGGCCGGTTCGGCGCTGCTGCGGTAGTGCACGACGACCGCCGCACCGGCTGCCGCGAACGCCCGGGCGACACCGCCACCGAGGCCATCGCCGGCGCCGGTCACCACGACTACAGTCCCGCTCAGGTTCATGTCACTCATCCGTCGGCGGTGCTCCCTCATCATGAGATGCTCAGTAGCCAGCGCTACATCCAGCAGCGTGTGGAGTACATGACCGCGGCGCAACGCGATGGGGGTCGCGATGGAAGGCCTGGTGACAAGCGCAATGACTGGTCTGCTCGCCCAGGCCGTGCCGCCTGATCTGTTTCACGCTCGGATGCAGATGGCATTGTCGTTGGGCTGGCACATCGTGGTGGCCTGCTTCGGGGTGGCATTTCCCGCGATGGTGCTGTTCGCCGAGTGGCGGTCGCATCGCCATGGAGATCAGGATATGAACGCGCTGGCGCGCACCTGGGCCAAGGCGCTGGGCGTACTGTTCGCGGTGGGTGCAGTGTCGGGCACGATCCTGTCTTTTGAGATGGGAATGCTCTGGCCGGGGCTGATGGAGCGGTTCGGGCAGATCTACGGTTTCCCGTTCACCCTGGAGGCGTTCGCATTCTTCATCGAGGCGATCTTCCTCGGGGTGTACCTGTACGGGTGGAACCGGCTGCCGCCGCGGATCCATATGCTGACCGGCTTGCCGATCATCGCGTCCGGAGTGGCCGGGGCGTTTTTCGTGGTGGCGGCCAACGGGTGGATGAACACCCCGACCGGTTTCGAGATCCGTGACGACCAGATCGTGAACAGTGACCCATGGGCGGCGATGTTCAACCCCTCCACCGCCGCGCAGTCAGTACACATGATCATCGCAGCGATCATGGTGACCGGATTCTGTGTCGCGTCGGTGTATGCGATCGGCATGCTGCGAGGCCGCCGGGATCGTTATCACCGGCTGGGCCTGCTCGTGCCGTTGACCGTCGGCGCGGTCGCCGCGCCGATCCAGATCGGGGTGGGTGACTGGATCGCCAATATGGTGGCCAAGCACCAACCGGCGAAGCTGGCGGCGTTGGAGGGTCTCTACCGGTCAGGTACGGCAAAGCCGCTGTCGCTGGGTGGGATCTACCTCGACGACAGGCTCGTCGGCGCGATAGAGATTCCCTACGGGCTGTCGTTGCTCATCCACCATGACCCGAACGGCTTCGTAGCCGGCCTGGACCGGGTGCCGCCGCAGCTGCGTCCGCCGGTGAACGTCGTGCACTTGTCCTACAACGTGATGGTCGGCATCGGATTCGCGTTATTGGGATTGGCGGCCTGGCTGGCCTGGAGCTGGTGGCGACGTCGTGACATCCCGGGCACCCCCTGGTTCCTGCGTGCCGTCGCGCTGTCCGGGCTGGCAGCGGTGGTGGCGCTGGAGGCCGGGTGGGTGGCCACCGAGGTGGGCCGGCAGCCCTGGATCGTCTATGGGATCCAGCTGACTCGCGACGCGGTCAGCACCGCACCGGGGCTGCGCTACGGCTTCTACCTCGTGCTGGCGGTGTACCTGGTGCTCACCGTCATGACGGTGTACGTACTACGCCGCCTCGCCCGGGCAACCCCCGAGACGTCGATCGCTCCCCAAGAGCCCGAACCTCAGCAGCGGGTCGGAGGCATGACCTGATGGCGACCGCCGACGTACTTGGTTCCGCGGAGGCGGCGTTGTGACCGCCGACGTACTTGGTTCCGCGGAGGCGGCGTTGTGACCGCCGCCGAGGCCGTGCTGGCCATCATGTGGATCGGCCTCACGGCCTACGCCCTGTTCGCCGGCGCCGACTTCGGCGCCGGTTTCTGGGACCTGCTGGCCGGGGGCACCGAACGAGGACGTTCGCCGCGGCGGCTCATCGAGAACTCCATCGGTCCGGTGTGGGAGGCAAACCACGTCTGGCTCATCTTCGTGCTCGTCGTGCTCTGGACCAGCTTTCCTCCGGCGTTCGCGGCGATCGCCTCAACCCTCTACATCCCCCTCACCTTGGCTGCGTTGGGCATGATCGCTCGCGGTGCGGCGTTCGCGTTCCGCCACTCGGTCGACCAACTGGCACTTCAGCGGTTCTTCGGGGCCTCGTTCGCGTTCTCGTCGGTGACCACGCCGTTGTTCCTCGGCACTATCGCCGGTGCCGTCGCCTCGGGACGGGTTCCCCCGGGTATCGCCACCGGAGACGTGATCACCAGCTGGCTCAATCCCACGTCGATGCTCGGCGGGGTCATCGCAGTCGGCGTGTGTGCTTACCTCGCTGCCGTGTACCTGTGCGCCGATGCGCAGCAGCACCATGACCTGTCGTTGGTCGAGTACTTCCGCATCCGTGCCATCGCCACCGCCGTGCTCCTGGGCGGTATCGCCCTGGCCGGTATCGCGGTGCTCCGCGCGGACGCACCGCAACTTTTCAACGGCCTCGTCTCGCGGGGGCTGGCGCTGATCGTGGCCTCCGTGGTGACTGGGATCGGCTCCATCGTGTTGCTGATCCGCAGACGACCCGGCCTGGCCCGGGTTGCGGCTGCCCTGGCGGTCATCACTGTCATCTGGGGGTGGGCCGTTGCCCAGTACCCCTACTTGCTGCAACCCGCCCTCACCGTGCACGCCGCCGCCGCGCCCGACACGACTCTGCGCGCGATGCTGATCAGTCTCGTGGTCGGCGCAGCCCTGCTCGTGCCGTCACTCTTCTTCCTGTTCACCCTGTTCCAGCGCAGCCAGTCCGAAACGAGTCAGGAGGTGAAACGCTGAAGGGATCAGCGTGTGCGTTTCATTGCACAGCAGGCTGTGGCGGGACGAGCTGTGACCGGACGACGCTTGGCGAAGCCAAATCGTGCAGGACCCCGACGGACTCGGCGTGGCGGCCTCGCTGCTGGTCCAGCCGTCCGGCGGGCACACTGCGTCGAGAGGCTTTCACCGCCTCAGTAATCATCGCGGTCACCTTGGGAGTGAACTGCGCTGCCGTCCGTGCCTGGCCAATCCACACGACCGCGGGAATCGATTCCATCACCAGGAATGCGGCTACCACGACGAGGTAGGGCATCCCACGCACCGCACCGAACACGCCCAGCGCGATGCCTCCCACTCCACGCAGCGCGTGCCCGACCGCCCAGACCATGCCGGGGCTGGACCGGACCATCCAACGACCGGTCAGAAAGTACAGACCGAGGCCTACCAGCCCGGACAGGGTCAGCATCGTGGAGATCTGCGCCTCCATCATCGTCATACTGCCCACCAGATGGATCACCACCGGGACGCCGAACAGTGACAGCAGCAGGAGTGTCTTCAGGGGTACCACGGTGCGCGACGGTTCGTCCGCTTCAATGGGATCAGCCTCGGGTTGGCGGATCCGGGTGGCCGCGCAGCGACTGGTGGTCCACACGAGCACACTGAGCAGGCCGATCGCCAGCCCGCCGACCCGGAACTGGGTATGGAACGGCAGTTTTGCCGCTGCCATCGCGCCGAGTACCAGCCCTCCGAAGATCTTGCCCAGATCCAGATTGAGCTGCAGCCAGGTCAACTGCCGTTCCTGGGTGGCCGGGGGCAGATCGGTGCCCAGGATGAGGGTTGGAGCCGCGACTGCCACCGCCGCCGCACCGACACCCATCACCGCGATGGCGAGCACAATCGATAACGAATCACCGCCGGACACGGCCAGCGCCCCCAGACCGATGGCCATCCCCAGCACACCCAGCGCCTGCACCAGCCGGTGGGCCCGGTGGCGCACCGCGAGCCCTCCGATCGAGGGCCCGATCAGGGCGAACAGGCCGGCCATCGACATCGCGAGCGCGATGTCGATGGCGGTTCCCCCGACCGAGAGCACGTACGCCGGTAGCAGAACGGGCAGGAAGCAGTTGAACGCCAATGCCAGGGCAAGGTGAGAGGTCATCCACCATTCGAAAGGTCGGTGCTGATCATCGACGATGCCAGCACGCTCGGCCATGGTCGCCGACATTACCTCAATAAGGACCCCGAAAGGATTACGAGTGGATAGTTCGCCATTGTTGCCGACATTGCACCAACCCACTGACGGTGAGGCGCTGCGATTCGGTCAGCATTCGGTGACCCATCGGGAACTGAGTGTGGTGGCCGCGGCATTGCAGCCCACATTGTCCCGTGCCCGGCGCGTTGCGGTCTGGGCCGCGTCGGAGCTGCAGACCTGCGTGGCGATTGTCGCGGCGCTGGCGGCGGGAGTGCCCGCGGTGCCGATCAATCCCAAGCTGGGCACCCGGGAGCTGCAGCATGTCGTCTCCGATGCGAGACCCGACGTGGTGCTCGCCGCCCCGGGAGCGGCCTTGCCCGCGGCCTTGCGTGCCCTGCCGCGGCTTGACGTCGATCTGCGATCGCGGGGCGGGCCGATGCCGTCCGAGCCGGATCCGGAATCACCAGCACTGATCGTCTACACCTCGGGCACCACAGGCCCACCCAAGGGCGTGGTGTTGCCGCGGCGCGCGCTCGCCGCTGATGTCGACGCGCTCGCTTCGGCCTGGCGGTGGACTGCCCAGGACGTCCTGGTGCACGGCCTGCCGCTGTTCCACGTGCACGGCCTCGTACTCGGCGTCATCGGGCCGCTGCGACTCGGGGGCGCCTTGCATCATCTGGGCTCGTTCTCGGTGGAGGGAACGGCCCGGGAATTTGCCGGCTGTGCATCGGATGATCGGGCGACGATGTTGTTCGGCGTGCCGACGATGTACCACCGGCTGGCCGCCGCAGCTGAGCAGGACTCCCGGGTAGCCGCAGCGCTGAGCCGGGCCCGGCTACTCGTCTCGGGTTCCGCTGCACTACCCGTGTCCGATCACCAGCGCATCGCCACAGCGACCGGTCAGCACGTGGTGCAGCGGTACGGGATGACCGAGTCGCTGATCACCTGCGCGGTGCGGGCTGACGGGCAACGCCGGCCGGGCACCGTCGGGCCGCCGCTGGACGCCGTGGCGCTGCGGCTGGTGGACGAGCGGGGCTCGGTCCTGCAGGTGACCGACGACGAGACCGTCGGAGAGATCGAGGTCGCCGGGCCGACGTTGTTCCTGGGTTATCTCAACCGCCCCGATGCCACCGCCGAGGCGATGCACGACGGCTGGTTTCGCACCGGCGACATCGCCACCCGCGGCCCGGACGGGCACCTGCGGCTGCTCGGACGCCGCGCCACCGACCTGATCTCCAGCGGCGGGTACAAGATCGGCGCAGGCGAGATCGAAAACGCACTACTAGAGCATCCGGGTGTTGCCGAGGTGGCGGTCACCGGGCAGCCGGATCCCGACCTCGGAGAGCGGGTGGTGGCGTGGGTGGTCGCCGCCTGCGACCCGCCACCTACCGCGCAGCAGCTCACCGAGCACGTCGCGGAGCTGCTCGCACCGCACAAGCGGCCTCGAGTGGTGCACTACTTGCCTGCGCTGCCCCGCAATGAGATGGGCAAAGTCCGCAAAAGTGAGCTGCGACTGATCGCTGCGCGTTCTGGGGACGAAATGCACTGATTCAGGGCCCGATTACCGCAGTCTGGCCCCAGAACGAGTGCGCGTGGGAGCGCCAGTAAGGTGTCCGCTTCGCTCCGAACATCTTGGGGGTCGAAACAGTGGGCGCAGCGCGAGCGGTCGGCTTGCTGGTCGGTGTCGCTGCTGATGCGGTATTCGGCGATCCGCGACGCCATCATCCGGTGGCTGCCTTCGGCCAACTCGCCGCGGCCGCTGAACGCGCGTGTTACGCCGAACACCGGCTTGCCGGGTTGGTGTACACCGGCGCCCTGGTCGGTGGCGTGGCGGTGGTCGGTGGCCTGCTGGAGCGAGCCGGGCGCAGACGCGCCGGCGTGCAGGTGGCGGCCACCGCGCTGGCGACCTGGATCGCGCTGGGTGGGGCCTCGCTGGCCCAGGAAGGTGCTGCGATGGCCCGGGCGCTGGACGCCGGGGACCTCGGCGCCGCGCGGGCACGGCTGCCACACCTGTGTGGCCGCGCGCCGGACGATCTCGATCTGGCCGGCGTGGCCAGGGCCAGCGTGGAATCCGTCGCCGAGAACACCTCCGACGCGGTCGTCGCACCGCTGCTCTGGGGGGCGGTGGCGGGGGTGCCAGGACTGTTGGCCTACCGCGCGGTCAACACATTGGACGCGATGGTCGGGTACTGGTCGCCGCGTTACCGGCGATTCGGTTGGGCCGCTGCTCGGCTGGACGACCTGGTCAACCTCCTACCGTCCCGGGCCGCTGCCGGGTTGGCCACGCTGTGCGCGCCGGTGGTGGGGGGTTCGGCTCGTGGTGCGTGGCAGGTCTGGCGGCGCGACGCACCAGCGCATCCCAGCCCCAATGCCGGGCAGGTCGAGGCGGCGTTCGCGGGTGCCCTGGAGGTACGGCTGGGAGGGCGCACGGTCTACCCGCACGGGACCGAGCAGCGCCCGGTTCTGGGCCACGGCCGCACGCCCGACGCCGGTGACCTCACCCGGGGAGTCGAGCTGTCCCGGGTCATCGGGTTGGCGGCCGCGGCACTGTGCGCGGTGCTCGCGGTCGTAGCTCAGTAGCCATACTTATTGGAGCCATACTTATTGGAGCCGTAACGGTCGGCGAGCGCGGCCATCGGTGGATCATGCGGGTCGTCGGCATCCGGAGACCACTCCTCGCGACGCCAGCCGGTCGCTTCCCGCCAGGCGAAGTAGGCCAGCCCCAGCGGGGCCATCGCGCCGAATGCGAGCCACTGCAGCGCATAGGCGAAAGACGGCCCGGCATACAGCTGCGGCAGCGGCAGCGCGGACAGCACCCCGGGGGCTGCATCCGCTAGTTGCACGTAACCCGGTTCAAGACGCACCCCGGTAGCCGCGCCCACGGTGCGGGTATTCACCGCGTACACCTGCCGGTGACCGTCCTGGGCCACGACCTCACCGCCCTGCGGATCCGGCTCGTTGGCTCTTAACCGGCCGGTCACGGTCACCTCGCCGCCGGGCACCGGGGGATAGGAGGGCACCCGCCCCTCGGCCGGACGTAGATAGCCGCGATCCACCAGCACGGTCGATCCGTCCGCCAACTCAAGCGGGACCAGCACTTCGTACGCCGGCTCGCCCTGCACGGTGCGCAGCCGCACGACCGTCTCGGCGTTGGGCAGGTAGTGCCCGATGATGAGGACCTGCCGCCACTCGGTGCCGTGCGCCGGTGCCGCGCCGGCGGCGAGTACCTCGCGTAGCGGCTGCGGCGGGATGCTGAAGGAGCGTTCGATGGCGGCGTTGCGCTCGGCACGCTGCTCCGCACGCCCGAACTGCCATGGTGCAAGTAGGGTGAATGCGGCGACGGAGAAGGACACCACCACCACCGTCAGCGCCACCCAGCCAGGACGCAGCAGAAACCGCCACCGCACCCCACCACGGTAACCGGTGTTCATCCCAGGGCTGTGCGTGCGGCGGCGGCTGCGCTGGCACCGTAGCCGCCGCCGCACAGCACCGCATGCACCAGCAGCGGGAAAAGCTGGTGCAGCGGGACGCGCTGTTGCCAACCGGATGCCAGTGGGGCGACATCTTGGTAGCCGGCGAGCAACTGCTCCAGGTGCGAGAGGCCGAACAGGGCGAGCATCGCCAGGTCGGTTTCTCGGTGCCCGCCATGGGCGGCGGGATCGAGTAGCCACAGCTGCCCGTCGGCGCCGGCGTGCACGTTGCCCGCCCACAGGTCACCATGCAGCCGGGCTGGTGGCTCGGTTGGCCCGGCCAGCTCGTTGATCCGCTCACAGACTTGGTGCACCCCCCGCGCTCCGGCGGCGTCTATGGCGCCGCGGTCCACGGCACTGCGCAGGTAGCGCAACACCCGGTGCTCGGCGTACCACTGCGGCCACTGCGTCCCGGTGACATTGTCCATCGGGGCGGCACCGCCCAGCCGGCCGCCCGGCACGTGTTCGGTGACCAGCCACTGCCCGTCGTGTCCGTGCACCTGCGGCACCGGCGGACCGCCGGGTACCTGCAACCAGCGCAGCCCGGCCGCCTCGGCCAGGGCCTGCCCAGATTCCCCCCGCTTGGCCACCACGGTGCGCCCGTCACCCAACTCGATCAACCAGACGCTGCCGCGCGGGGTCGCGGCTCGCACCGGCTGCCCGGTAATCGCGGCGACGGCCTCGCCGGCTGCAGCCCCGGCTGTCGTCATAGCCGGCTGCGTACCCACGCCAGCAATCCGGGTACTGCCGCGTGCACCATGCCGAGTACCTCGTCGAAGCCGTGGTTGCCGCCGAAGTACGGGTCGGGCACATCGAGGTTCCCATCGGCCGCCGGGTCGAATGATCGCAGCAGCACCACCCGATCCGGTTGCGCCACCAGCCGGCGCAGTGCGGCGAGATGCCCGGAGTCCAATGCCACCACCAGATCGGCGGATAGGTGCTGCGCGCTGACCTGCGCGGCGACGTGCCTGCAGTCGTAACCGGCTCGGCGCAGTGTCTCGGCGCTGCGAGGATCGGCGGGGTCGCCGACGTGCCAGTCACCGGTTCCCGCACTGCTCACCCGCACCCGGTCGGCCAGGCCTTCCCGGCGCAGCGCCTCCGTGAAGACGATCTCGGCCATCGGGGAACGGCAGATGTTGCCGGTGCAGACGAAGCAGATGTGAACGCGCTTGCGGTCGGCGTCGCTGCTACTCACATCACTCATTCTGGCCGATCACTGGGGAAGCGGCCCCAGTTCCACCCGCTGGCCGTCGGGGGCCACGGTGAACCGCCAGCGGTGTACGGCGGGGCTGCCTGCGTCGGCCCACCACCGGTATGCCGCTTCGACCTCATCCCACAGTTGCCGAGGTCCGAACTGGAGTACCTCGAACTCGTCGTCGCTGACGTCTGCGGTGTGGTGGGTGTGGCTGGCCCAGGAACATGACCACTTATCCACCAGCCAGACAACCCCTTCGCCGAACTTCGGGTTGTAAGGGACGTATGCGAAGTCGCACCGCGGTACTCGTAGGCTGATCGCGAGTTGCGCGTCGTAGTCCCCGGCGAAGTCGTGGGGGTGCAGATCAGTGCTGCCTGCGCTGGCGCCGTCTTCATCGTCGCCGACGATGTCGAGTACGGGTTTCTGCGGTTCTCGCTGGTCGCGCAGTCGCATAAAGCTGCTTCGGTCCACGATGGACCCGGTGGCGGTGCCATCGTCTGCGACGGTCAACGAGACCAGCCCGCCGTCGAAGTAGGAGGGCGCTGTCGCCGGTGATCACTGTAACGGCCCCGAACCCAGCGTTGGGTAGCGCTTTGCGGGCATGGGCGGCCATGTCAGGATCGAGCTCAATGCTGACCACCCGCTCAGCCCCGAGCCGATGCGCAAGCAGCGCGGCGTTGTAGCCGGTGCCGGTGCCGATCTCCGATGCCCGTTGCCCATCCTGGACGTCCAGGGCCGCCAGCATCACTGCGACGATGACTGGACTGGACGCCGAGCTGGTGGAGGCCCACCCGGAAGATCCCGGGTTTCCGTCGTCGACCTGGGCGACCACTGCCTCGTTGGCGTACGCCAGTTCCAGCCACCGCTGCGGGTCCTTATCGCGCCCCAGCGCAACCAGTGGCGGGCCGCTGCCGTCGTTCTTGATCCAGATGGTGTCGGGGATGAACAGGTGCCGTGCAACCGCCAGCAAGGACGGCTGCCACTGCCGAAACGGTGCCTGCCACTGCGAGATCACATACCGGTCCGATGCCACACCCTCGACCATCCGCCACCGCAGATTGTCCGGATCGGTCACTTGACAGTCACTTCGTCTCGTGCTTACCCGGCTGACGCGGCGGGATCGGCTGCCCGGGTTTGGGGTTTTACCCATTCGCAGCGCATCTGCGAGCTCGATCGCCTGCGGCAGAGTCAAGATCAGCGCAGTCTGCATCGTGGCGTCCAAGGTAAGCACGACGTGTCGTACCACCTTGCCGTGAACCAGGTCGGTTTCCTTGCACAAGATCAGCGTGCGATTCCGGTTGTCCGGGTCCCGGTCGGTGATGGCATGCCGATGGCTCTGGTCACCAGAGTTCATCGGGTCGCCCTGCAAGTGCACACGTGTGGGTACGCCAGGTACGGAAGCCTGCGGCGGCCGCATCGTCGGTTACCGGATGCGCGATGCCCATTCGAGCGTCGGTGACCGCGGTAACGTAGAGGGCTGTGATGATCACATCGCCTACTGTCGCGCTGGACCAGAAGCGATGGAACCCTCCGCCTGTCACCAGGCTGCGAGGCGACACTGAAGGAGACAGGCGACATGACTAGCGACGGTCGGGAGAGTTTCGCCTCGCAGCTAGTCGCGTTGCGCTCTCACGCGGGTCTGTCGCTGGGTGAGCTGGGTGCCGCGGCACACCTTGCCCGTGGTTATATCCACCACATCGAGCACGGGCGGCGCTGGCCCTCGTGTTCGGTGGCCGCTGCCTTGGACTCCGCACTGAACGCCAATGGGGCGCTGCTGGCAGTATGGAAAGGCGCAGACAACACAGTGCGGCTCGATCGAACAGCTGCCACTGCGCCCGCCGAAGCGTCGCGACAACCGGGCGATGCGGAGCCGGTACTTGTGTCCGCTGCCGATGAGCTTGCCGGGCCGTTCACCTGCTCCGTAGACCGTGCGGGCGGGTTCTGGTCGGATGTGTATCTCGCCAGCCCATCGACGCGCTGACCGAAGCGGACCGTGCGGTAACA
>JBOHGX010000198.1:0-7451 GCA_050700255.1 Pseudonocardiaceae bacterium | reverse complement strand
TGGGCGGGAAGGCCGGCCGTGACCTGCTGTGCAAGGTCCCGGGGATCGGGATCTGGACGGCCGCCGAGGTGGCCCAAAGGGCCTGGGGAGACGCCGATGCGGTGAGCGTCGGCGACTTCCACATCCCTTCCGTCGTCGGTTACGCCCTGCTGGGCAGGCCACTGGACGACGAGGGGATGCTCGAAGTTCTCGCGTCCTACCTGCCGCAGCGGCACCGGGCGGTGCGCTATATCGAGGCCTCCGGGTTCCGCCGTCCCCGCTTCGGCCCCCGGTTGCGCCCGCGCGACTACCGCGCGCTGTGAGCTCGCCCCGGCGCGGCCGGTCCGGGGGTGCGCATCGCCGAGAAGACGTCGATCTCCCGACAGGTGGCCAGCGGATGGTGTGGTGCTTGTTGATACCAGTGCACCGGCCCGTGGGGGGTCCGGCTGGGGGGTAGCGGCAGCATCCCGGTGACCACCTGCACCGTTTCGGGCCAGGGCAGCGGCACACCGTAGGGCTCACCTGCGATGACCACGCCGCACCCCGGAGCGTCCGGGTGGACCAGGACCGGCACCGGGCGATCAAGTGTCTCCAAGATCGGCGTGATTGCCGCGGCCAGATCCACTGGCACGATCAGTGCCGTGGCGCAGTGCCCCAGCGGTAGCACTAGCTGATCGCCCTGCAGGTGCACCGGCCAGCCCAGCGTGCTGTAGTCCGTCTCGGTTCGCGGGATCTGTGTCGTGGCGGCATGCTGCAGCACACACATAGGGCACGGTACGCCCTGACCGGATTCGACGGTTTCCAGCTTCGGCAGGGACAGCAACGTCCCACAGAACGCACCGACCGCACCGACCGCGGTTCGAACCGGCAGCGGGACCAGATGTACCGGGTGCGCTGCGTTTGCATCCGTCCCGGGCCGGTAGCGAGCGGCCAGCGCCGCAGCGCGGCTCACGCTTGCCCCGCCACTGTGAAGTTCACTGACCTGGCACAGCGAGGTGGAGGCTCGTCATTCGTGCGGCACGGCGGAGCCGGGGGCGTTCGAGATGCTCCCCGGCTCCGCCGTGGCTTGAGTTGGCCGTCGGGCCAGTGAGAACCGCCGGGACGGGGGCGGCCGGGAACTCGCCGGCGCCGAAAACGACCCCGTCGATTCATAGGGCTGGTGTGCCGTCGTGGTGCCGGCGACGCCCGAGGTAGCGGGCGAGTACTCCGGCCTTGTGAGGCAACGATTCACGGCCAAGCCGCTGCACGATGGCCTCGCATGACGGACAACGACGACCCGGTGGGCTCATCAAGGATGACACGCACACCGTGGTACCGCAGAGCGCCGCATACCGGCCTGCGCCGACCGAAAACCCGATTGCCATGTTGTCATCGCTGATCGCATGATCGGTACGGTCAAATTCGCAGGTGAACCAAGTCATTAACTTCGCTCGGGTCCTCGGTTGGTTCATCTCCCGTGTCCTGGCGCTCGAAACTGTCGGTGGACTAGTCGCTTGACCTCGGCGCTGGTCGACTCAGCCGGCGAGGTCGTCGAATTCGCCATCCTTGGCGCCGGCCAAGAAGGCGGCCATCTCATCGCGGGTGAAGATTAAAGCCGGGCCATTCGGATAACGCGAGTTGCGCACTGCGACTTCTCCGCTGTCCAGTGATGCTGTCTCCACACAGTTGCCAATCTGACCGCTGTGCCTGCTTTTGCGCCAGGTCACTCCGGCAAGTCGGGTAGCAGACGTGCCATTGCGAATCGAGTTCGACATAGTTGCCTCCACTCTAGTCGAGTGCATCTGCACGTGCATCGAGTCTCCGAAGGTAGCACGTGCTCCCGCACGCTTCAAATGCACGTGCACATATGGGTGAGCGGTCCTCGGATGCCGCCAACGGGCGTGTCAAGGCTTCGGCGTGAGGCCGGCTTCGGGGTCATGCGGCGGGCTCGGACTCAGCCGCTCAGATCTCGGCCCGCGCCTTCGCCAGTAGTTGCCTGGTGTGGTCTGGAGTCTTGGCGTCCACCGTCAGCCGGTCGAAGACCCTGGCGTACAGCTCAGTCTCGGATCGTTTATCCAGATAAAGCGCGCCATTGAGGTGCTCGATGTACACCACATCCGGCAGCTCCGGCAGGGCGAAGCGCAGCATCGTGAACGAACCCTCAGCGCCGTACCCGCTGAGCTGGTAGGGCACGACCTGCAGGGTGATGTTGGGCCGCTTGGTGAGTTCGAGGAGATGCTCGATCTGGGCTAGCATCACCCGCCTGCCGCCGATCGGCCTGTGCAGCACGGACTCGTCGATCACCGCCCACAGCTTGGGTGCATCCGACCCCGCAAGCAGTGCCTGCCGCTGCATCCGCATCGTGACTTGGCGTTCTGCCCTCTGGCTCACCACCTGAAACCAACCGCGGGTCGCGATCGCCCTCGCGTAGTCCTCGGTCTGCATCAGACCAGGCAGGAACTGCAGCTCGTAAGTGTGGATCCGGGACGCCGACTCCTCCAGTCCGAGGTAATCCTGGAACCAGTCGGCCAGCATATCGGTATAGCGATGCCACCAGCCGGGCTCGTTGGATGCCGTGACCATGTCGAGGAACACTTCGCGTTCCTGGAGATCCGTCACCCCGTACATGGTGAGCAGGTCGGTCACATCCCGCGGCTTGAAGCTGACCCTGCCGAGCTCAAGCCGGCTGATCTTCGATTCCGAACCACGGATCGCGTAACCGGCCTCTGCACGTGAGATCTCGGCGGCCTCCCGCAGCCGGCGCAGGCGTGCACCCAAGACGATGCGGCGAACCGTGGGGCTGCCGCTCTGACCAGCCGTAGAACCACGAGATGCCTCAGCGGGATCGTCTGTGGCCATGACGCACCTCCGGTGTACTCAAGTGTCCCCCATCCGCATAGCGCTGTCACTGGTAGCGCGGTCACTGACGGACACCCAATCACTCAACGTACAGTGCGATGGCACACGGTCAACAGACCACCCGTGGTTTCCCGGAGGTACCCACGGCTCCTACCCTGGCTGTGTCCAGACTCGCACTGCGATGCTTGTGAGGCCCTCGATGTCCGGTACCGACGCACCATTGTCGGATGATGTCACACCAATTTTTATTGACACGACCAAGGCGAGCATCGCGCGTGTCTACGACGCGGCCCTTGGCGGTAAGGACAATTACGAGATCGACCGCGAGGTTCTTCGACGGCTCCGGCTGGTTGCCCCGGAGGCTAATCAACTCGCGTGGGACAACCGGGATTTCCTCATTCGGGTGACCCGCTTCATCGCCAGCCAGACCGGCATTACCCAATTCCTCGACTGCGGGTCTGGACTACCCACGGCGGAGAACACTCACCAGGTCGCCCAGCGAATCCAGCCGGACGCCCGCGTGGTGTACGTCGACAACGACCCGGTCGTGGTGGCACACGGCAGGGCGCTGCTGGAGGAAAACGATCAGACGCACTTCAGCGCTGCAGACATCTTCGCACCACGCGAGATCATCAATGACGAGGTCGTCCGCAGGTACCTCGATTTCTCCCAACCGATCGCGCTGTTCCAGCTCGGGACGTTGCACCACTACGACGGCGAGCGCAGCCCGCAGAGCATTATGGCCGAATACATCGATGCCCTGTCGCCCGGTTCCTACGTGGCGATCAGCCACTTCTTCGATCCCGAGACCAGCAGCGAGATGAGCGAGTTCGCCCGGAAGATGGAGCAGGTTTTCCTGCACAGCCCGATGGGCAGTGGAGTGTTCCGGACCCGCAGTGAGATCGAGGGCATGTTCCCGGGTTTGGAACTGGTCGCACCCGGGCTGACCCGATGCGCCGACTGGTGGCCCGACGGTCCGCGGATCAAGCCGCTGGACCGCGTGCAGTACTGCATCGTCGGAGCGGTCGGCCGCAAACCCTGACCTCAGCGTTGCCCACGTCGAAGAGAACCCGATCACTCAACGTAGCCCACAGCAGCGCACGGTTCACTGCCCTATCCGTTGTTTACCGCGTGCGTCTGCGCTTCTACGCTTGGCTACGTCCACATCCGCACCGTGACGCCTGCGAGGCCCCTTGATGCCCGGTACCGACGTCCCGCGTTCGGACGATGTCCTACCAAGATACTTGGACACGACCAAGGCGAGCATCGCCCGGGTCTACGATGCGGCCCTCGGCGGCAAGGACAACTACGAGGCCGACCGTGAGGTCGTTCGGCGACTCTGCCAGGTAGCACCCGAGTTGCGTCAGCTCGCATGGGACAACCGGCACTTCCTGATCCGGGCGACCCGCTTTCTTGCCGGTGCGGCGGGCATCACCCAGTTCCTGGACTGCGGGTCGGGGCTGCCTACGGCCGAGAACACCCACCAGGCCGCCCAGCGAATTCAGCCGGACGCCCGGGTGGTGTACGTAGACAACGACCCGGTCGTGCTCGCACACGGCCGGGCACTGCTCGAGGAGAACGATCAAATCCACTTCAGCGCTGCCGACATCTTCGAGCCACGGCAGGTTATCGACGACGAAAATGTCTGCAAACACCTTGACTTCTCCGAGCCGATCGCGCTGTTCCAAATATCGACGCTGCACCACTACGACGGCGAGCGCAGTCCGCAGAGCATCATGGCCGAATACATCGATGCCTTGCCGCCGGGTTCCTACGTGGCGCTTACTCATTTCTGGGATCCAGAGACCAGCGAGTTGAGCGAACTTGCCCGGAAGATGGAACAGGTCATGCTGCACAGCCCGATGGGCAGTGGATGGTTCCGCACCCGTGCCGAGATCGAGGGCATGTTCCCGGGCTTGGAACTGGTTGACCCGGGCCTGGCTGTGTGCGCTGACTGGTGGCCCGACGGCCCGCGAATCACGCCGCTTGGGCCCGCGCAGCGCTGCATCCTCGGAGCGGTCGGCCGCAAACCCTAGCTCCCGCTTGCATGATCGACATATCTCAACCGAACCTCGGTAGGCGCCATTTCTGGACGTCCCAGGGGCGGGGCGCGTGGTCGTTGTATTTCTCCATGCCGTTTCGGCATCTATGTCCCGGAGACTGCCAGACTTCCGGGGTGAGTTCAGATGATCGCTTCCGTCTATATCGAAACGTTGAGTGGTGAGCCGCTGGTCCGGGTCGAGGCCCATGACTTCGATCCCTACCTGACGCTCACCGTTGCAGGTCACACCGTCGTGCTCACTCGCGGCGAGGCCCGCAGGGTCAGCGACGCGCTCCGCGCTGTCGCGCTCACGGCCGACGAGCATGGCGACCAGTGACCGCCGGACGGTCGCGCGGTGACCGGCCTCGCCACTACCGTGGGATTGCGTTACCCAGGTGAAGATCCGGTAGTAGCGGAGCAATGTAGGAGAGGTCACGATGGCACATGATGAGACATCGGTCTCGGCAGGCTCACCAACAGAGCCACCACCTGCGGTCGCGATGCGTCAGCTGACCATGGGAGCCTCCGTCTCTCAGGCGATCAGCGTGTTCGCCAGGCTTGGAGTTGCCGACGCGTTGACGGCCGGCCCGCGGGACACCGAAGAAATCGCGGAGCTGGTAGGTGCCCACAGCTCGGCGTTGTATCGGCTGCTGCGAGCGCTCGGCGATGTCGGTGTCGTCGCAGAGCTGGATAATCGACGGTTCGCCCTGACTTCGCTCGGTGAGGTGTTGCGCAGTGACGGCCCGGGTTCATTGCGGGGCTGGGCGACGATGGTCGGGATGCCGTTCCACCGTTACCCGTGGACTGATCTGTACGAGACTGTCCGGACCGGGGAATCAGCGTTTGACCGGGTTCACGGCTCGAAGGTTTTCGACTACTTGGCGGAGCATCCTGAGGATGCGGCGGTATTTGATGCGGCCATGACCTCGATCTCCACGAGCGAGGCTGTGAGCATAGTACAGGCGTACGATTTCTCCCAGTTCAGTACGATAGTGGATGTTGGTGGTGGGCGTGGCGGTCTGCTGGCCGCGATCTTGGCCGCCCACCCGCACCTTCAGGGAGTGCTCTTCGACGTCCCGGCAGTCGTGGCCGGTGCCGACGGAGGAATTTCCGGCACCGAGGTTGTCGACCGCTGCAAGGTGGTAAGCGGGGATTTCTTCGATTCGGTACCAGGCGGGGCCGATGCCTACCTGCTGAGCAACATCATCCTGAACTGGGACGATGACCACGCAGTGGAAGTCCTGAGCACATGTCGGGCTGCGATGCCCGACACTGCTTGCGCGTTGCTCGCTGAGTCCGTACTGCCCGAAGGCGCAGCACCGTCAATGGGCAAACTTGCGGATCTGGAGATGCTGGTGATGACCTCTGGTGGGCGCCAGCGCACCGATGCGGAGTACCGCACGTTACTTGGCCGTTCCGGCCTTCGGCTGACCCGTGTCGTCCCGAGTACCGGCCGGATCAGCCTCCTGGAGGCGGTGCCTGACGCGCATAGTTGATGCGCGAGGAATGGTCGCGGGCAGCCAGCGCGGGCGCTACGTCGGGCGGCACGGTCTCCACCGGCCACCAGGCCAAATCCGTGGACTCTGCACTACGCACCGGCGCGGCATGCGCGGGGGCGCGCAGCAGGAACCGCACATCGAAATGCCGGGTGGGTACGCCTAGCGAGCACGTGATCGGGTGCACGTCCAGGTGCAGCGGCCGGGGGTCGATGTCGAGGTCGGGAATGCCGGACTCCTCGGTCGCCTCCCGTAACGCCGCCGCGGCGAGCCCGGTATCGCCCTGCTCGCAGTGTCCGCCGAGTTGCAGCCAGCGCCCGACCCGCGGGTGCAGGGTGAGCAGCACATGCGCTTCGTCGTGCGAGAGCACCACTGCGGAGGCGGTGAGGTGGCCGGGTGAGCAGGAACGAGCGCAGGCATCCGGGCGAGCGGTCAGGAACCCGAGGAAGGCGTGGCGCAGCGCATGCTGCCCGGGATCACCGGGCGCCCAGCTGGACAGCAAGCGCACCGCGTCGGCGTGCACCGCGGCGTTGGGAGCTGTCGCCATCGTGGTCCCAGTGGTCATCGTCCCAGTGGTCATCGTCGCAGTGGTCGTCGTCACAGGGGTCATCGCAGCACCAAACCGTCATCGGGATCCCGCGCCGGACGCGGCTGCGGTGGTTGGGCAGGGTAGCCGACGGCGATCGCGCCGAGCGGCCGCCAGTCCGGCGGCAGGTCGAGCTCGGCGCGGACCAGGTCTGGGCAGAACAACGTCGAGCCGATCCAGCACGAGCCCAGCCCTTCGGCGGCCAGCGCCACCAGCAGCCCCTGCACGGCGGCCCCTGCGGCCACCGTGAACATCGTCTCCTCCGCGGCTTGCCGGCGCGAGTCGGGGTAAACGTGGGCGCCGTCGGGTACCGCGACCGGCACCAGCACTTCCGGTGCGTCGCGCAGGAGGTCCCCGCGCCGGACCCGGCGCTCGTTCTGGTCCTCGGCCAACCCGTCGTGGCGCAGGTCCGCTCGCCACGCCTGCGCCATCGAGTCGAGCAGCCGCAGCCGGACCGCCGCGTCAGCTAGCCAGACGAAGCGAACAGGCCGGGTGCGATGCGGTGCCGGCG
>JBOHGX010000197.1:0-11104 GCA_050700255.1 Pseudonocardiaceae bacterium | reverse complement strand
GCTTGAGTGAGGGCAGCAGTTCTTTGGCGTGGCCGGGGCGGTCGGTGACGAAGTTGTCGAACGACATGCCATCGGCGGGGTTGCGGTCGGAGCTGCGGGCCAGCGTGTTCGACCGCCAATCGATCGCAGCCGGGTCGCCGAATCCGCTGCTGGAACCCCCCCAGCCGGCCCCGAAGGTGTCCCCGAAGGCGGCGAGGATCTGGCCTCGCTCATCGGTCCACATGATGCCGAGATCGGTACCCTTGATCTGGTACCGGGCCTCGGTCTCGTTGATGGACTCCGCGCCGGTGATGATGGCTACCAGGCTGGCCTGTCCGCGGGGCGCGGTTTGCGCGGCCCCCGGCGCTGCCGCGCTGACTGTGACAGCCGCGGTCAGGGCCGCTAGGACCGCCCCGGCTCGAGCTCGTGGAGTGAGCATCCCTGTCCCCCTTCTGTCCGGAACGTGCCGTCCTGTGGGCAGGCAGGTGTCAGCGTTCCGTAGCTACAAGCGACTTCCCCCAGCACTCGAAGGGGGCAAGAGTGCCCTTTCCAGCGCTTCCAGTAGCGAGTGTGCGACTCAACGTATAATAGCGTCGATCACGCTACTCCTCGTGGGTGAATCTCACAGAAACAATCACTAACTCCGCGTGTCCGGGTCTGATGCCCGGTATGTCAGCCTCTGATGCTCACTGTCAGTCGCAGACTCGTCGGTACGCGCGGACCGTTGCCTCCGCACAGGCCTGCCAGGTATAGCGGGCGGCGTGCGCCTGCCGGGCAGCTGCGCCTACCGGATCCCGGCCGGCATCGCCCGCACCGGCCAGCGCGGTGGCCAGCGCGGCAGGGTCCTCAGGCGGGACAAGCGTGGCAAGCCCCCCGGTGATCTCCCGCAGCGCCGGCAGGTCCGAGCACACCACCGGCACCCCAGTCGCCATCGCCTCCAGTACCGGAAGGCCGAAACCCTCATCGCGCGACGGCAGCACCAGCGCCGCCGCGCCGGCGACCACGCAGCTCAGGTCGGTCTCCTTGAGGTAACCCACGGTGTGCACTCGAGATGAGATCACCGGTGCCGGGCCCCAGCCGGCCGGCCCGGCGAGGACGAGCGGCGCGAGACCGGGTTGTGACGCGTGCGCCTCGAGCAGTACGTCGAGGCCCTTTCGCGGCTGGGCGGCCCCCACGAACAGCAAGTACCGCGGCGGCAACCTCAGCGTGGTACGCAGCGCTTCGGTGGGCGCGGCAGCGCCGAACCATGCTCGGTCGACGCCCAGCGGGGTGACCATGATTCGCTGTGCGGGGATACCGAGCCGGCTGGTCACCTGCTGTGCCACCGCACTGCTGGGGGTGCACACCACCGCCGCCCGCGCCACCGAGTTCCTGACCAGGTCAGGAAGGTTGCGCTGCTGCGGATCCAGGTGCTCCGGGCGGTCCAAAAAGGCTAGGTCGTGCACGGTGACCACGCCGTGGGCGTGCCTCGACGGCGGCAGCACGAAGTTGGTGGCGTGCAGCACGTCGGCGTTGGCAGCGAGCAGTTCCGTCGGTGGCCAGCTGAAGCGCTGCCACAACGCGCGCAGCGCCCGGGCCGGCACGGGGCCACCGCGCACCACCACGCCGGGGGGTACCGCGCCGCGTAGCGCGGCCTGACCGCGGGCCGTGAACGCGGTGACGATGACGTCCACATCGGTGCGGATCGCCAGCTCGCGCAGCAGTGCGGCGGTGTAGCGACCGATCCCGCTGCGCTGCCCGAGCAGTGGCGTGCCGTCCAGCAACACGCGGAGCTGGCGCTCCGCATGTCGTGAGTGGCATTGAGTGCTATAACACTGTTTGCCGCTCACAAGGGCTTCGTCCACCTGCGCAACCGCCCCGACGCTCGCCGGGCTACCTCGCCGGGCCCCCCAGAGGCGAGGTAGGACCTGATCAGGGCGGCGTCGCGGCGCAGCGCGCCGGCCATCCCGTTGCGGCGTCCGGCCACGGCCCGCGGGGCGCCACGCAGCCGATCAGGAGCCGGTCGTGGGTGCCGGCAGAACCCGGCCAGCGGCGCCAGCACCGCCTCCCAGGTGAAGCGCTGGGCCACCGTCGCGATCCGGTCCCGGCAGCCGGCAGCGAAGGCGTCGTCGTAGAGCGCCCGCTGCAGCGCCGCGGCCAGCGCAGCCGAATCCTCAGCGGGTACCACTATGCCGACCTCCTCGGCAGCCACCAGCTCGGCGAAGGCGTCGCCGTCGGTGGTGACGATCGGCAACCCCGCCCATAGGTAGTCCAGAACTCGGGTGCGGAAGGCGAAGGTGGTCTCGACGTGCTCGAAGTGCGTGGTGACGCCGGCGTCAGCGTCGAGCAGCCAGTTCTGCCGGTCGGCGTAGGGCACCCAGGTCTCGTTGAAGAACACGTGTTCGCCGGTGAGCCCGAGGGTCTGGGCGAGCCGGCGGGTCTGCCCGGCCATGCCCATCTCCGGCACTTCAGGGTTCGGGTGGCGCATCCCGAGGAACACCAGGCGAAGGTCATCGTGCTCGGCGCGCAGCGTGTGCACGGCATGCAGCAAGGTCAACGGGTCGAACCAGGAGTAGACACCCCCGGCCCACAGCACGACCTTCTCCCTCGACCCGAACCCCAACGCGTCACGCAAGCCCGGTCCGGTGCGCTGCGGTGGTTTGCCGGACAGCCCGAACGGGGCCACTGCGAGCAGCGAGCGTGTCGTCGGATCGGCGTCGTAGACGGTGGGGGACAGCCGCCCGATCGCCGCCAGGTGCCCGAGCCAGAAATGCCGCTGCCGTTCCGACGCGCACAGGAAGAAGTCGCCGCGGCGTAGCTGGGTCGACAGCACGGAGGTGACCGCGTCGACGACCTGTGCGCGCTGGCCGTCTCCCAGATCACGGCCCTGCTCGAGTTGCTCGAGGTGCATCGGATCGTAGATGTCGACGATGACGATGTGGTTGGACGTCTTGAGGGACGGTATTTGCTCGAGCACGTGGCCTTGAAGGATCACCAACTGCGCCCAGTCCAGCTCGGGGCCGATCGATCTGGGAGTCCCCTGCCGCACGTCGAACTCGGCTGGAGGTGGCGAGCAGTGCCGGTTGAGGCTGACCAGCCGCACGTCGTGCTCACCGGACAGCACCTCGGCCATGTTCCAGGCCCGGATCGCCGGCCCCGCCATCCGTTCCGATACCGCATCTGCGGTGATGACCAGGATCCGCCGGCGAGCCCCGTACACCCGCGCCACGCCGAGTGCCTCGACGATCGCATCGTGCGCGAGCAAGTAGGGGATCTCCGGAGAGGTGCGCTCCAGGGCGTTGCGCATCAGCGGCAGCAGGTCGGCGTCGGTGCGGACCCGAGCGGCCTGCTCGGCGCGTCGCGACGCGGCCAGCGAGGGCAGCATCTCGACGAACCGGTCGATGGCGTAGACCCCGGCCATGGTCACCGCAGGCACGGTCATCGGGCCGGCAGTGTCTGCAGTCGGGCGGCGGCGGGTCAGCTCCAGCTCAGTCGGGTCGCACTCGCCCCGGGCGGTGGCCCGCCGCACCGTCAACGCCAGCGCGGCGGGCAGTACGGTGCCCAGGGTCTCGTCGGAGACGTTCTTGTACAGCGCGGCGAGCGCGTTGCGTTCCAACAGGTAGGTCTCGCGCGCCGGATCGGCACCGTGCAACGAGACGTGATGGCGGTGGTAGGCGATCGACCCGGGCTCGTAGCGCACCCGGTACCCGCGCAGGTTGAGCCGCCAGCCGAGGTCGACGTCCTCGCAGAACATGAAGAACCGCTCGTCGAACCCGCCGAGTTCTGCGAAGACCTCGCGCCGGACCAGCAACGCGGCGCCGGTGCCGAACAGCACGTCCCGCGCTGTGTCGTGGGCACCACGATCGGACTCGCCGATGTGTGGTTTGTAACCCATCCCATACCAGGTCAAACCGCCGTCGACGTAGTCGATCCGCTCGCCGTCCCAGTCCAGCACCTTGCTGGCCACCGCGGCGACGTCGGGGTCATCGCGCAGTACCTCGACCGCGGCGCGCACCCAGTCGCGGTGCGGCCGCGCGTCACTGTTGAGGAAGCCGACGATCGAGCCGGTGGCTTTGGCGACCCCGAGATTGCAGCCGCCGGCGAATCCGGTGTTGGTGGCCGAGCGGATCAGCCGGGCCTGCGGTACCGCGGCGGGAATCCGATGCGCACTGCCATCGCCCGAGGCGTTGTCCACGCAGATCAGCTCGAGCGCCTCGGTGGGCCAGTCCAGTTCGTCGCGCAACGTTCGCAGGCAGGTCACGGTGTGCTCGGCGCCGCGGTAGTTGACCACGATCACCGACACCTTCGGCAGCGCGCGCTCGCTCACGTCGGCGTAGCGTGCCCCATCCTGCATTCAGCGGGCGCAGCGGGGTTTCGGAGGGTCGAATAACCCCGCGGCGCCCGCTGAATGCGCCGATGGCGGGGATCAACGATGCGCCACCGTGACGAACTCGTTGTAGGTGAACACCCGGCCCATCCAGGTCGGGAAGGGGACGTGAATGCGGTCAGCCCGCGATCCCGGCAGGTGCGTACCGAGTGCCGGTTGTGGTCGACGCCGACGCTGCCGGCGCCGAGGTGGGCCAGGTTGCGGCCGATACCGCAACTGACGTCGAGAACCCGGCGCTCGCCCAGCAGCCGGCGCAGGTTCCAGCGATACGGCGCCTGCACGTCGAGCAATCGCTTCCAGCGGGCCTGCCCAAGCTCCGCGAGGCGATCGGTATACGCCTGCCCAGTGGTGTCCGCATCGGGATGGTTGGTCATGAGTGCAGGGGGCTGGCTCGGCCACAGGGACGCCTCCAGGCCGTCGACGGATCGGGCGTTTGCGAACGTTACGCGGTCGGCGCCCGGCCGGCCCAGGTGGACCACAGCACCGATCGGCTGACGGTGGCCCGCCGGCCGATCCGGTGCCGCGCGCGCAGCGTTGCGGGTAACCGGGTGGCCACCTCCACGAGCACTTCGATCCGCAGCCGCAGCGTGAAATTGGGCGCTCCGGGACGGTGGCGGCGAAATGGCAGTACCAGGGTCAGAGCGGCGAAGCGGGCCAGCTCCCGGGTGGCCACCCCGGCAGGTGCGCAGCGCAGCAGCACCAGCAACCGGTTGCGCTCATTCCAGCGGTGAAAGGTCGCAGTGCCGTGCCGCGCGGAAGCGCCGCCGACGTGCCGGACTCCGGCACTGGGCACAGCAAGCACCCGGTAGCCCGAGAGCCGCAACCGCCATGACGTGTCGGTGTCCTCGTAGTAACAGAACAGCGAGCCCGGGATGCCGCCCGCGGCGCGCAGCGCATCCGTGCGCAGCAGCGCCGCCCCGCCGCAGAAACCGAACGGCAGTGCCCCGGTGGTGTCCCGGCCGTACCCGATGCGGGTGAGCGCCACACCGGTCGAGGACACGGTGCCATCCCCGGCGTACAGCACCGAGGCCGCCGCTGCGGCCATGCCATCGCCGTCGAGAGCCTTCTCCAGCGCCGCGAGCCACCCCTGCTCGGGCTCAGCGTCGTCGTTGAGCCACGCCATGAATGGCGTGCTGACCTGCGGCAACGCTGCCCCCAGCGCGCCAGCGTAGCCGGTGTTGCGGGTCATCCGCAGCACCCGAGGGCGCAGCGGGTGAGCACTGACCTCGCCGGCCGTTCCGTCGGTCGACGCATTGTCAACGACCAGCACCTGATGCAACCGGGTCTGGGCGGCCAGCGCGTCCAGGCAGCGCCCGATCAGGCCGTGACCGCGCCAGGTAACCACGACCACCGTGGTACGGGCGTCTGCGAACACGGGACGCGACGGTACCCGTGCCACGCTGACGCCTGTCTAAGCTGGCCGGCGTGCCAAAGCTGGTGGTGCTCCTGGAGCAGCTGCTCGCACCGGTGCCGGGAGGCACCGGGCGGTACTCCTGTGAGCTCACGGCGGCACTGGCGGCGACCGCTCCCGCCGGCTGGACGGTGGGCAGTGCGGTGGCGCGGCATGCCGATCCGACCCCGGCCATGATCCCGGGGGTGGAGGGGCCGCACGTGTTGCCGCTGCCCCATCGGGCGCTCGTCGCCGCCTGGGATGTCGGCGTCGCGCTGTGGCCGGGTGGTGATGCCGTGCATGCCCCGACACCACTGGCCCCGCCCGCCCCTCGCCGCGGTTGCGACCTGGTGGTCACGGTGCACGACACGGTGCCCTGGACCTATCCCGACGGGCTGACCCGGCGCGGGATCGGCTGGCACCGCCGGATGATCGGGAGGGCGGCGAGACGTGCCGATGCCGTGGTGGTGCCCACCGCCGCAGTCGCCCACGAGTTGCCGCAGTATGTGCGCTGCGATGCGCCGGTTCATGTGGTGGGGGCAGGGGTCAGCCCGGCTGTGGCGGGTGTCCCAGAAGACGCCGCCGAGATCGTCACACGGCTTGGCCTGCCGCCGCGTTACGTGCTGGCGGTCGGCACCGTCGAACCGCGCAAGGGGATCGACACGCTGCTCGCTGCGCTGGCCGCGCCGCATGCCCCTGACCTGCCGGTGGTACTGGCCGGTCAGCCCGGCTGGGGACGGGTCGACCCGGTCGCGCTCGCGAGACAGTCCGGGCTGGATCCGAGCCGGGTGCACGTGTTGGGCCGGATTAGCGATCCAGAGCTGGCCGCCGTCCTGCGCGGCGCAGCGGTGCTCGTGGCGCCGAGCCGCGCTGAGGGCTTCGGTCTGCCGGTGCTGGAGGCGATGGCGGCCGGGGTGCCGGTGGTGCATTCCGACGCTCCCGCGTTAGTCGAGGTTGCCGGTGGTGCCGGCGTGACGGTCAAGCGCAACGACCCGGCCGCGCTGGCCTCCGCTATGCATGCGGTGCTGTCCGACTCCACCGTGGCGCAGGACATGGTGGTTGCCGGCCGGCGTCGGGCGCAGCGGTTCACCTGGGAGCGCACCGCTCGCCGGGTCTGGTCGGTACATGTTGAGCTACGCCGGAAGCCGTCACTGAAAGTGCCGTCGTAAGCTCCCTGCGTGTCCGAGCCCCGGGTGCTCATCGACGCGACGGCGGTCCCGGCCGATCGTGGTGGCGTCGGCCGGTACGTGGATTGCCTGGTTGCCGCGCTGGAGGCCGACGGTGCGGCCCTGACGGTGCTGTGCCAGCCGCGCGACGCCGAACTCTACGCCGGGCTGGCCCCGCACGCTGACGTGCTGCCCGCGGCCGAACAGGTCGCCACCCGGACCGGGCGGCTGACCTGGGAACAGACCACGCTGCCCTGGCTGGCGGCCAGGGTGCGGGCCGACGTGTTGCACTGCCCGCACTACACGATGCCGCTGGCGGGCCGGGTTGCCACCGTCGTCACGTTGCACGACGCCACCTTCTTCACCGCTCCGGAGCTGCACTCACCGGTCAAAGCGCGTTTCTTTCGAGGCTGGACGCGAACGTCGCTGCATCGCGCCGTTGCCTGCGTCGTCCCCAGTGACTCGGCAGCCCGGGAGCTGTGGCGCGTCGCGGGCGCCGATCATCGGGCGCTGCACGTGATCCACCATGGGGTCGATGCCGACTGTTTCCATCCACCCTCGCCTGAGGAGGTGGGTTCGGTCCGGAACCGGTTGCGCCTGGGCGCAATGCAGTACGTGGCGTTCCTCGGAGCGCTCGAGCCGCGCAAGAACGTGCCTGCTCTGATCCGTGGGTTCGCCCGAGCACACCATGCGCTCGGGAGCAGACCCGACTCACCTGCCCTGGTGCTGGCCGGGCAACCGGGCTGGGACAGCCACGTGGAGCGCGCACTGCAGGCCGTGCCGCACCGGGTGCGGGTGATCCGGGCCGGTTATCTCCCGTTGGGTGAGCTGTCCGGGTTCCTCGGTGGCGCGGCAGTGGTGGCCTACCCGTCGTTGGGGGAGGGATTCGGGCTACCGGTGCTGGAGGCAATGGCAGCCGGCGCGGCGGTGCTCACCACCCGCCGGCTGGCGATCCCTGAGGTGGGTGCGGACGCCGTGGCCTACTGCGGTGTCGCAGCCGAGGACATCGCCGCCGGAATCCTTGACCTGATTGATGACCCGGCCCGCCGAGCCGAGCTTTCGGCCGCCGCGCAGCGGCGCGCGAAGGAGTTCTCCTGGGCGGAGAGCGCGGTACTGCACCGGCACGCCTACGATCAGGCCGCTGTGGTGCATCGGCGGTCCCGCTAGCTTCGCCGGGCGGTCCCGGGTGCAGAATCGGGCGCTGTGAGCCCCCGCTATTCCTACGGCCAGGAACTCGCCGTCGTCACGGTGACGTACTCGCCCGGCGACACGCTGGAGGCGTTCCTGGATTCGATCGGCAAGGCAACCAGCAGGCCGCTGCAGGTGTTGCTGGCTGACAACGGGTCTACCGACGGAGCCCCGGAGCGCGCGATGTGCCGCGACGGTGTCCAGTTGCTGCGCATCGGGGAGAACATCGGATACGGCAGCGCCGCCAACCGTGGGGTTGCCGAGTTGGGACCAGAGGTGGGCTGGGTGGTGGTGGCCAACCCGGACATCGAGTGGCACCCCGGTAGCCTTGATGAGCTGCTCGCGGCCGGGGAACGGTGGCCCAGGGCGGGTGCACTGGGGCCGTTGATCCGCCAACCCGACGAGACGGTGTACCCGTCGGCACGGCTGCTGCCCGCGCTGGGTCGCGGGATCGGGCATGCGTTGTTCGGCCAGGTGTGGCCGGGCAATCCGTGGACCACGGTCTACCGGCAGTCCGACACCGCCTTGGGTGAGCGGACCGCGGAGTGGTTGTCTGGATCTTGCCTGCTGTTGCGCCGGGCCGCGTTCGAGTCCGTCGGCGGCTTCGACTCCCGCTACTTCATGTACTTAGAGGATGTTGACCTCGGGGACCGGTTGGTTCATGCGGGTTGGCTCAATGTCTACGTGCCGACCGCGGAGGTGACCCACCTCGGGGGGCACGCCACCAGCCGGGTCTCCGAGCTGATGCTCGCCGAGCACCATCGCAGCATGTACCGCTACCTCGCCGACCGGCACCGCGGTCCACTGCGTGCTCCGCTGCGGCTAGCACTGCGAGCCGGGCTGGCCGGCCGGTCTCAGCTGGTGCGTCGCGCCGCCCGGCGTGAGTAGATCAACCCTGCTGGGATGTGGAGCAGCACCCTGGGTGCGCTGATCGTCAGCGGTGTGGATGGGCCGGACCGGCGTCTCGGTGTGCAGGCACGGCCCGGCTGAAGACAGCGCTCGGGACGACGATCGTGTCGTCGGGTTCGGCAGCTCGCGGGTCCGCCGCAGCCACTATTGCCAGCGGGATCTGCACGGTGTTGGCCTGGTCCATTGGCGAGGTCGCCGAATCAGGAGTGATGATGTCGGCCCGGCGGGCCCGTGCGCGAGCCAGCACCTGCTCCGCGCGCTCGAGAGCGTCCACGGGTACGCCTCCTGTCGCTCCTGCGTCGCCACGTGTGCACCGCCTCGGTGGCCCGCCGCACGCGTCGAAGCATTCAGCGGCCACACTAGTCGCCACCCGCGATAGGTGGTAAAGCGTTCAGGAGAGCAGTGCCATGGTGTTGCGTCCCGCCGCGGCGGCACCGCTGCCTGGTGTCGAGGCCGTGGTGCTGGTTGGAGGTCTGGGCACCCGGATGAGGCCACTGACCCTGTCCGCGCCCAAACCGATGCTGCCGACTGCGGGCGTGCCGTTCCTTACCCACCTGCTGGGACGTATCCGCGCCGCTGGGGTGCGGCACGTGGTGCTGGGCACCTCGTATCGCGCCGAAGTGTTCGCGGCCCATTTCGGTGATGGGTCCGCCTTGGGCCTGAAACTGGACTACATCGTCGAGGACGAGCCGCTGGGCACCGGAGGCGGGATCCGCAACGTTGCAGCTGCGTTGAGCGAGCCCACTGTGCTGGTGTTCAACGGTGACGTGCTGTCCGGTTTGGACCCGGCCGAGGTGGTGCGAACCCATCGCGCCGCGCGGGCGGACGTGACACTGCACCTCGTGCGAGTACCGGATCCCCGGGCTTTCGGCTGCGTGCCTACCAGCCCGGATGGTCACGTGCTCGGGTTCGTGGAGAAGACCGACGCCCCACCGACCGACCAGATCAACGCCGGCTGCTACGTGTTCCGTCGGGAGGTGATCGACTCGATACCGGTCGGGCGTCCGGTGTCAGTGGAGCGCGAGACCTTCCCGGGGTTGTTGGCGACCGGGGCTCACCTGCACGCCCACGTGGACGCTTCCTACTGGCTGGACCTGGGCACTCCAGCGGCTTTCGTGCGGGGCTCCGCGGACCTCGTGCGCGGTCTGGCTCCCTCGCCCGAGCTGCCCGGGCCGGTGGGGGAGGCGCTGTTGCTGCCGGACGCTACCGTGCATGCGAAAGCGCGGGTGGAAGGTGGTTCAGTGGTGGGTGCGGGTGCCGTGGTGGAGGGTGGCGCGCAGGTGTTCGGCTCGGTGCTGATGGACCGCGCGCGGGTCGCTGGCGGCGCAGATGTGCAGCGCAGCGTGCTGGGGGTAGGTGCGCAGGTGGGGGCCGGCGCCGTCCTGCACGATGCGGTGGTCGGCGACGGCGCGGTGATCGGCGCCGGCTGCGAGTTGCGCAATGGCCTGCGGGTCTGGCCGGGGGTCGTGCTGCCTGACGGTGGCGTGCGCTTCTCCGCCGATGTCTGAGACCTGCTCGCAGGGTCGAAGCATTGATCCTGAGACCTGCTCGCAGGGTCGAAGCATTGATCCCCAGACCTGCTCGCACCGGTCTTGGACGCCCGAGCGCCCACTGGATCTTCGCGCTGTCCTGGCCCCGCTGCGCCGTGGCCGGGGCGATCCCACGATGCGGGTGGACGCCGACGCCACCGTGTGGCGCGCAAGCACCACGCCGGCGGGTGTTGCCACCCTGGCGCTGCGCCGGGATAACGCCACCGTGCACGCAACCGCGTGGGGACCGGGTGCGACCTGGGCGCTGGACGGGCTGCCCGCGCTGCTCGGTGCCGACGATGACGATAGTGCCTTCGTCCCGCACCACGCGCTGATCGCGCAAGCTCGGTGCCGGATGCCGGGCTTGCGCTTGGGTGCCACCTACCGGGTGTGGGACGTGTTGGTGCCTGCCGTGTTGGAGCAGAAGGTCACAGGTATCGAGGCTCGGCGTTCCTGGCGCGAGCTGTGCTGGCGATTCGGGGAACGGGCGCCGGGCCCCGGCAAGCTGCGGGTACCGCCCAGCCCGGCGGCGGTGCGCGCAATCCCCGACTGGGAGTGGCACCGCGCCGGGGTGGAC
>JBOHGX010000196.1:0-1954 GCA_050700255.1 Pseudonocardiaceae bacterium | reverse complement strand
ACCGCCGGGCTGGCGCCGGCGCGGGCGCAGTTCCGTAGACGTGCCGCAGGATCGCCTCGACGATCATCGCGGGCGGCGGCTCGGTGTACTCCTGTCCGTGGTGCACCCAGACCCGACAGGCGATCTGATCACCGCAGCCGTCGGTACATGCCTCCGATCCGCAGGAGCTTTCTCGCAGCTCGAGCGCGATGTCCGTACCGTTGACCCGGATCGTCGGCGAGGATACGAACCGCAGCGCGCGGGCCTGCTCCGCAGAGGTCACGTGCACCTTGGTGACCTCCACCTCAGTGCCGGCGGCGCGCAACACCTCCGCGACCGCGGTGAGCGCCGCATCGAGGCTGCGGTCCGTGCCGCGGCAGCGTGTGCAGGTCGTCAGGTCGAGGAACAGGAAATCGATGCGAACCTTCCCGCCGGTTTCCCGGGCATCTACGGGTGCGATCGTGTCGACGGTCATCTCAGGGTGGTCCTTTCGGCGAGCCCAACTCTGTCACTAAGGAGGACGGCGCGGCGCGGAGAAGGACGCGGCGACCGGCCCGGGGGTCGCGGTCAGGGCTGTTGAAGCGCGTCGCGAAGCAGCCGGCTGAGCTGCCGCTGCCGGGATGGGGGCAGCCGAGCCAGCTCGGGAGGAGGGGACAGCAATCCGTCCCGAGCGGTGCCGAGGGCGATGACACCGGCGGGCGTGAGCGCCACGGTTTTCACGCGGCGGTCGTCGGGGGCCGGGTGTCGAGTTGCGTAGCCGGCCCGTTCGAGATCGTCGACCATCGCCGTGACGTACGACGGGTCGCAGTTCATGGCAACCGCGAGGTCCCGCATCGGCCGGGGGCTGTCCGGGTTGATGGCGAGCAAGGCGCGCAGGCCGGCTTGGGTCACTCCGAGCTCGCCGGCGACCTCGGACCAGCGCCAGCGCTGGCCGAGGACGAGTCCCATCAGTAGCCGCCAAGCCGTGGTCAGCTCGGCTTCGGCATCCGTGGGGGCGTCTTCCACGGCGACAGCCTAGCGGTACTTCAGCACGGACACTGATTGACATTTGTAAACTGTTGGCGAAGTATAATGAAAATGGACGACAGCGTGCACGGCAGATCGGCTCGCTCACTGCAGTCCAGCCGTACCGCACTGCTGACCACGTTCCGGCGCGACGCAGCCCCCGTAGGAACCCCGGTCAGCATCGCGGTGACCGACGGACATGCCTACTTCGTGACGGCCGCCGACAGCGGAAAGGCGCGGCGCCTGGCCCACTGCACCAGCGTCCGACTCGCGCCGTGCACCCTCGGTGGCGCCCAGATCGGGGCCGCTGTCGAGGGTCGAGCCCGGCTCGTCGACGACCGTCGCAGGCGGCGGGCGCTGCTCCGACCGACCGGCCCGCTTTTCGGCAGCTGGCTGCTCTACCGGATGCGCGGTCACTCCATGCGCGTGTACGAGGTCGAGTTCGCCGGGGCGGACGGCTTGCCGTGACGACGGGGAGGACGCGTGGACCCGGCGCGTGGCCGCTCCGTACGGCGGGCCACGCGCAGGTGGATGCGTCCTTCGCCACGGTGCGCCGTCTTCCGTGGGAGCGGCCGAGGCGCTCCGCGCCGGCTTCGTAAAGGGGAGGCGGACATGGCCGAGCGTCGTTACGACGCGATCGTGGTCGGAGCACGCTGCGCCGGGTCGTCGACCGCGATGCTCCTGGCCCGTAAGGGTTACCGGGTTCTGGTCGTCGACCGGGCGCGGTTCCCCAGCGACACCATCTCGACCCATCTCGTCCACCCGCCGGGGTGGCGGCGCTGCGGCGGTGGGGTCTGCTCGACCGCGTTGTCGCGACCGGTTGCCCGCCGATCGACACCTACGCGTTCGACTTCGGCCCCTTCACGATCTCCGGAGCTCCCGGGACCGACGAGGCCCCGGTCGCGTACGGTCCCCGGCGCAGCGTGCTGGACAAGCTGCTCGTGGACGCCGCGTCCGAGGCGGGAGCCGA
>JBOHGX010000195.1:0-1684 GCA_050700255.1 Pseudonocardiaceae bacterium | reverse complement strand
GTCGAGTGCCGCGTCGATGTGAGGGTCGGTGCGCAGCCGGTCAAGGGCATCGGCGGTGGCAGCGCTGTCGTGGCTGGTGCCAGTGTGTTGGCTGGGCGGTGTGTGCGGTGCGTTCGGCGCTGGAACTGGGTCAGCGCGGACGGCGGGCGGGTTCGCGAATCCAGCCAGGATATGGGTGAATCGTGTTCTGACTACCGGCGATGCCTGTTCGAGTGCGGTGTCCAAGAGTTGCTGCATTTCGGATTTCGGTTTCAGCGTGGGTTTTTGGTGCCAGGCGGCGACGGTTCGTACCCCGATCCCCAGGTGCTCGGCAAAGGACTCGTTGCTCAGCCGGAGCGCGGCCTGCAGCGCACACGCGGTATGGCCCGTCCAGACAGTCACCGAATCCATCGGCCAACCGATGTTCGTAGGGGCATGTGCACTCGACGTGCACTGGTCATGCACTGGATATGCATCGGTGGTGCATGGGATGCAAGACGAATTCGCAGTTGAATTTCTGGCATGGAAAACGTCCAGCCGAACACCGGGAAACACCCCGGCCTAGCCGTCTTTGCGGACATGGTCTATCACCGTTATGAGATCCCGTGGATAGCGTCCAGTCGATCAGTGATCTCGCTCAAATGCTGTTCGAGCGCATCCATGCGGGACCAAAGGCTTTCGCTGTTTCTGGTGGTGGGCTCGGTCGGTTCTGGTGCTCGGCGTCCGCGCAGTACTGCCTCGATGTGGTGCGGGTGCCAGCCCAGCGTGCTCGAGAGCGCTTCCAAGGTCCGTGCGCTGCGGCGTCGCTCAACGATGTGATGCTGGATCTCGCGGACGGTCGCCCGAGAAACATGCGAACGTTCCGCAAGCTCGCCTTGCCGCCAACCAAGCTCATTCACCCGCTCGTTGATGGCCTCGGCGACGGCCGTCCAGTCCTCCACTTATTCCTCCGCGCTCCGCCTCGGCGCAGAGATTAGCGGCTCCCTGACCTTCATCGACCCAGCGGCGCGCGTTTGTCGCGGTCGAACGATCCGCCACGCCTACGTTTGTTTGAAATAAGGCAATACTGTCGGAAATCAATCAAAGGATGCTGTTGTGAGTAACGACAAACCCGCCACTGAGCGGGCCAGTTTCTACACGGTCGCCGAGACCGCAGCCTTGCTGCGAGTCGACACGGCAACCATCTACCGCGCGATCCGCGAGGACGCCTTCCCCGCGCTCCGAGTCCGATCCCGCTATGTGATCCCGGCCGCCGCCGTGGAGAAACTCGCGACGCGGGCAGCGCAGACCGGTAGCTGCGTCGATGTGGCCGCGATCGCCGCCGAACGCCGGGTGACCCGTGAAGTCGCCCGGCTGACCGAGGGAGGCCGGCGATGAATGAGCCGCAGCGCTACCAGCAGTGGGCCGCCGAACTCGACGAGCTGGCCGCCGTGCCCACCGAAGTGCTAGCCGACTGGGTGACCGCCCGAGGCCGCTGCCTGTGGGAAACCACCTTCGGCGAGCCACCGGAGTGGACCGGCGACGACGACCCGGATCGGGAACTGGCCACCCGGATGTGCGCGGGTTGTCCTGTCCGCGGTGAGTGCTTGGAGTTCGAACTACGCCTCGGCGGCGCCCAGACATTCGGAGTGTGGGGGGCGCTGAACACCGATGACCGCCGCGCTCTGCACAAAGTCTGGTCCTCCCGCAGACGTGAGGACATCGA
>JBOHGX010000194.1:0-2169 GCA_050700255.1 Pseudonocardiaceae bacterium | reverse complement strand
ATGGGCTGCTGACCGCTCACCTGCCCACCGAACCCGATGAGATCACCTACCCCACCGAACGCGAGGTCACCCGCTGGACCCGGTGTCGCCGGGTGCTCGACCCCACGGCCGGGCAGCAGGGCCGCTGGCGCGGGATAGAACAACTATAGCCCATAGTAGACGCCCTCGGCCACGCTGCCGGCTCGGGGCTCTGGGTGGTGGGATCGAGGCAGACGCGGCGAACTACGCACTGCTGTCGAAAAACACAACTGCCAGATCTATGCACCAGCCTTCTTGTAGCGCATCATCACTCCCATGGGTGATGAGACACCGATCCAGCCCCGGTTTTGGTCACGTTGGGATCGCAAGGACTGGGCCTCGATCACCGGAATGACTGGTTTCATCGTGCTGCTGCCGTCCTGGGCTGGGGGGTGCTGGTCCTGGCGGTCGTGCCGCAGAACCTCGACATGGGTAGTGCCGGCGTGTTCGGCGTCGGCCTGGGCCTCACGGCATACCTGCTGGGGGTGCGACACGCGTTCGACGCCGACCACATCGCAGCTGTGGACAACACCACCCGCAAGCTCGTCGGTGAGGGTCGCCGGGCGCTCGGTGCCGGCTTCTGGTTCTCCCTCGGGCACTCCAGCGTGGTGTTTGGGCTCAGCCTGATACTCGCCCTCGGTGTCCGGGCCATCGCCGGATCGGTCCAGGACGAGAACTCCCAGCTGCAGCAGACCCTCGGATTTTTCGGCACCGTGGTCGCTGGAGCGTTCCTGGTCCTCATCGGCCTGACGAACCTCGTGGCCGTGGTCGGCATCGCGCGGGTGTTCCGCCGGATGCGCGCCGGGGAGTTCGACGAGGCTGAGCTCGAACGTCAGCTCAACAACCGCGGCTTGCTGGCCCGGCTGCTCGCTCGGGTGATGCGACGGGTCAGCAAGCCGTGGCACATGTACCCGGTCGGGCTGTTGATGGGGCTGGGCTTCGACACCGCCACCCAGGTCGCGCTGCTCGTGCTCGCCGCCGGCTCGGCAGCCACGATCCCCTGGTATGCCATCCTCGTGCTGCCGATCCTGTTCGCGGCCGGAATGTCGCTGTTTGACACCGCAGACGGGGTGTTCATGTCGCAGGCCTACGGCTGGGCCTTCCTCAAGCCCATCCGCAAGATCTTCTACAACCTGACCGTCACGGTGCTGTCCGTCGCGGTCGCACTCATCGTCGGCGTCCTCGTACTCATCGGGCTGCTGGTGGAGGAACTCGCCATCGACTCCGGTCCGCTGGCCTGGACCGGCTCATTGGACCTGGAATTCCTCGGCTTCGCAATCGTGGGCCTTTTCGTGCTCACCTGGCTGATCGCGCTCGCGGTCTGGCGCTTTGGTCGGATCGAAGACCGCTGGACCCGACCCGCTCCCGCGCCCGCTGAATCCGGGTAGGCCCGACTTCGCCCCGTTCGTTCTGGGTTTCCTACCGCTGCGGCGCCGGGCGCCGCCCGCGCCTGACGGGGAGGGCGTGTCCGGTAGATCTATCGGATCAGATCAGCACTACTGTTGCCCAGTTCGACCACAGGGCTGTCCAGGGAAAGATCTGATAGCTCGGGTGTCGAACTCGGCGCACTGAGAGCTGGCCGGATCTGGCCGCCCCACACCGTCCCATGATCCAAGGAAGCCGCCCTAGTCCACCCCACCTGGGGTGGGATATCGTGGGTCGTATGGATATTCACCAGCGCTCCGTGGTGAACCGGTTGAAGACGGCTCGCGGGCATATGAGTGGCATTATCTCGATCATCGAGGAGGATGCGTACTGCCCGGATGTGATGAAGCAGCTCTCGGCGGTTCAGGGGTTGCTGGAGGGGGCGAGCCGGATCATGCTGCGCCGGCATCTGGAGACCTGCGTGGCCAAGGCGATGCAGGAGGGCCGGACCGCCGAGATCGTGGATGAGCTGATGGAGACGCTGAAGTTCGACAAGCAGGTCTTTCGTCCCGCCCCGGAGTAGGTGTCGGACCAGGCATTGGAGCAGGCGGAGGTGGGGTCATGACGACGACCCGATCGAGGACCCAGCCGGCGGCGCGCGAGTTCGCGGTCCGCGGGATGACGTGTGGATCGTGTGCGGCGCGGGTGCAGAAGGTGCTGGGCCGGGCGCCGGGTGTGACCTCCGCGGAGGTCAACTTCGCCACCGGGACGGCCACGGTCGTGCTG
>JBOHGX010000193.1:0-2000 GCA_050700255.1 Pseudonocardiaceae bacterium | reverse complement strand
GCCACGCCTCGTGCGGATACCGCTCCAGTGTCGGGAGGTGCTTGAGCGCCGCGGCATGGAACACGACGTCGGGACGCAGCTCGGTGAACAGCCGCGTGATCGTCTGGGCATCGCGGATGTCGGCGAGGATCACGTCCGGCGTGTCGAGCAGTGCTCGACCGCGGATGGACAGCTGCAGTGCGTGCAGTGCGGACTCGTCGCGGTCGAGCATCAGCAGCTCCGACGGGCCGTACCGGAGCACCTGGCGGCACAGCTCTGAGCCGATCGAACCGCCGGCGCCCGTGACGAGGACCGTCTTGCCGGCCAAGTAGCCGGCGATCGCGGTGACGTCGACCTCGACGGGCCGACGCCCGATCAGGTCGGCGATGTCGAGGTCGCGGAGATCGGAAAAACCGATCCACGGCCGGAACAGGTCCGTCAGCGCCGGAATGACCTTCACCCGGAGTCCGACCTGCGTCGCCGCGCGGCTGATCTCGCGCAGGACCTCCGGATCCAGGTTGCGTACGGCCACGACCAGGAGGTCGGCGCGGGTAACGCCGGCGACCTCGGCGATGTCCGCGCGGGTGCCCCGCACCGCCACGCCGGAGATCCGGCGGCCCGCGGCGGCGGGATCGTCGTCGAGGAACGCGACCGGCAGGTAGCCGCTCTCGGCGTCGGACAGCATGGCGCGGACGATCTGCTGGCCGCCTCGTCCCGCTCCGAAGACGATCACCTGTTTCGCGGAGCCGGCGTCGGGTCGGTCCCGGTGCTCGCGGGTCAGCCGCAGGGCGATGCGGGGGCCCAGCAGCAGCGGTAGCGCGACCAGCGTGGCGATGATCGGTAGCGAGCGCGGTACACCGATTACCGTCGTCAGCCCGATCACGAACAGCACGAATCCGGTAGCCGCCGTGACGCCCGAAACGTGGATCGCATCATCGATGGAGCCGACCAGGTGGCGGCCGCGATACCGGTGGGAGAGCATGCCAAACCCGGTCTGCAAGACGACCGCGAGCGCGATGATCTCGATCGGCTGTTCAGGGGCCATCCGGCTCAGGTCGCCGCTGTAGCGCAGCCATGATCCCGCGGTCAGTGCGAGCACCCATGCGAACCCGTCGAATACGACCAGGGTCAACGCTTTGCCTGTCACGGGCGGCGAGCTGCGCACTCTGCTGTGCGACATCAGCAACCCGACGCCTGGTCCGCGGCGGCGGTCCCGTACACCGCGCGTAGCGTCAGCGACGCACTGCCGATGAGAAGCTTCTGGCCGGCGCCGTCATCGTTGCTCGAGGCGGCGCGGTCGAGCAGGGCGAGGGACACGACATTCTCCTGCGGGACGCGGGGCAGAACAGGGTTGCCTTACCTTAAACCGGTCAATTACACCCAATAGACCCAAACGGGTGATATCCACCCTTATGGGGGTCATCATATGGGGGCATCAAGGCCAATTTGGTGACAAAAAGCAGCAAAATGCGGGGCGTCAGGAGAAACTGCCGTCACGCTAGAGTTAACGGCGTCCCGGGCTCACCCCCGTCGGCGACGGTCCGTGAGGACGTCCGCCCTGATCATCGACTTCTCCACGATTCTCCACGAAGAGGCCGAGTTGAAGATCTTGATTGCCAGTTCCATCGATCCCAACGCCATCACCGCACTCGAACAGGAACACGACGTCATCCAAGCCTTCAACGCCGACACCGAACGCCTGCGCGCCGCTGCCGTGGACCGGGAAGTGATCATTTTTCGCAGCGGGGTGCAGCTGTCGGAGCAGGTTCTGGACGGTGCACCGAACCTGCGGCTGTTGCTGCGCGCCGGGTCCGGCCTCGACAATGTCGACGTCGTGGCCGCCACCCGACGCGGCGTTGAGGTCGTCCGCGTGCCCGGCTCGTCTGCCCAGCCGGTGGCCGAGTTCACCTTCGCCCTGCTGCTGTGCCTGGTGCGCAAGGTGACGCTGGCCGACCGGCAGCTGCGCCAGGGCCACTGGCCGAAGGCCCAGCTCGGCGGGCCGTTGCTGACCGGCAAGACGC
>JBOHGX010000192.1:0-10025 GCA_050700255.1 Pseudonocardiaceae bacterium | reverse complement strand
TCGCAGGATCGAGCGGATCCGCCAGCCCCACAGGGGGGACAGCAGGTAACCGGGATAGGACGCCAGCCAGCTCGCGCTGCCCAGGCTGACAGCGTCTGCACCGGCCCAGAAGTACTCCCGGCAGTCGTCGAAGGTGCGGATTCCCCCGGTCGCGATCACCGGCAAGGTGATCCGAGCATCGCGCAGCTCCGCGACCACCCGCAACCCGATCGGCTTCACTGCCCGGCCGGACAGCCCGCCGTAGCGATTGGCCAGCCAGGGCTGCCCGGTCTGCGGGTCCAGGCGGAGCGCGCGCACTGTGTTGATCGCGGTCAGTGCCGAGACTCCGGCGCAGGCAGCCCGCCGGGCGTGGCTGATGTAGTCGCGGTCCGGTGACAGCTTGAGGATCACCGGGTGGTTGCTGCGCGGCACCGCATCGGTGAGTACGCCATCCAGGATCGGCTCGAAATCGTGATCGACGTTCGGGCAGGAGACGTTGAACTCCACGGCCGCGATCCCGCCCGGAGACACCGCCGCGTTCACCGCGTCGACGAGGGTGACGAACTCCTCAGCCGCGAAGCCCCCGACCGAGATAATGGTGTTCTGCTCGCGGGTACGCGGGTAATAGTCCCGCAGGTAAGCGTCGATCCCGACGTTGCACCAGCCGAAGGCGTTGATCCAGCCGGCGTCGGCGCGGCGCAGCACCGTGGCATACCTACGCAGCAAGCTGGGCAGGGCCGACGGCGGCCAGTCGGTGCGGTTGGTGAAATGCCCGTCGCGGGGCTGCACCGTCAGGGTGCGGGTGGTGACTGCACCGAAACGCTTTAGCGGCACGAACCGGGAGATCGGGCTCATCCCGTAGGGCACCAGACCGGGGTCGGCAGCACCATAGCCGAGCAGGCTCGACGACGTGACCAGCCGGTTGCGCAGCCGGATATCACCCAGCCAGACCTCGCTCACAGGCCTCCTCGCACTCGCGGACCTCAGCAAGGATAGGTCGGCGAGACGTGGCCCTCAGCGTGGTGGGGTCAGTACCGCGAGATCCGTCCGCGGGAAGTCGTCCCCGGTGCACAGCAGTGGGCGCCCCGCCAGCCGGCAAGTCGCGTAGGTCAGACAGTCCCCGAAGTTCAGTGCGGCCGGGTGTCGCCCCTTGCCGTAGCGCGCGAACGCGTCGACTGCGACGGGCCAGTGTGTCGCCGTGCACGGGATGGTCTCGATACCCGCCTCGTCGAGCAGCCGGGCGAGCAACGACCGGCCCGCGACACCTATCCGGGCCGTGAGCACGATGCCAGTCTCCGCCAGCGTAGGGGCACCGACCCCGATGACGGCCGCCCTCGCCAGGTGGTCCACGAGCAACTGGCGAGCTGGCTCGGCCAGCAGGATTGCCACCAGCGCCGAACTGTCGACGATCACACCCCCTCCGGACCGTATCCAAGGATCGCTTCGCGCTCCCGCTTGGTCAGGCCACCGCGCAGCTCCACTGGGACCTGGGGCCACGCCTCATCCACGAGGAAGCGCCGCAGCCGGTCCGCCGGATCCTCGACCGCCGCCAACGCGTGGAGCCGCTCAAGCCGCTCCCGAAGGGCAACCCGAACCGCCGCGGTCTTGGTCTCACCGGCCAACGCCGCGACCTCGGCGGCAAGCCGTTCGGCTTCCGGGTCCTTGATATTGAGTGCCACGTCCACCATAGTACCATAAAGCTACCATGGTGCATGCTGCTCGCAGATAGGATAAACCGGGCAACTTGACCTCAAGTTTAGTTGAGGATCTAGTCTTCGTTGGATCAGGGCGGTCGGCGAGAACGAGAGTCCGGTGGCGTGCGATGGACATGGAAGTCACCGCGTGGATGTCGATGTACAACGCGATGCATGCGGAGCAGGAGCGACGCTCGTTCTCCAAGGCCACGCTGCGGCGAATCACCCGGTTCGCGCGGCCGCACCGCCCGCAACTGGGCCGCTTCCTCCTGCTCAGCGTGGCAACGGCGGTGCTAGCGGTCGCGACACCGGTGCTCGCCGGTCGGGTCGTCGACGCGATGGTGCAGGGCGCGGCGCCTGACGTCGTGATCGGGCTTGCGTCACTCATCGCCGTCATCGCAGTAGCCGAGGCCGGGCTCGGGCTGATGACACGGTGGCTGTCAGCGCGCATCGGCGAAGGCCTGATCCTTGATCTGCGCACCGCGGTGTTCGATCACGTGCAGCGCATGCCGATTGCCTTTTTCACCCGCACCCGCACCGGCGCGCTGGTCAGCCGCTTGAACAACGACGTGATCGGCGCCCAGCGGGCATTCAGCGACACGCTGTCCGGAGTGGTCAGCAACGTGGTGACGCTGGTGCTCACGCTGGTGGTGATGATCGGGATCTCCTGGCAGATCACCCTGCTCGCGCTGTTGCTACTGCCGGTATTCGTGTTACCGGCTCGGCGGATGGGCACCCGGCTGGCGCGGCTGGAGCGCGAGTCGGCCAACCACAACGCGGTGATGAGCACGCAGATGACCGAACGGTTCTCCGCGCCCGGAGCGACCCTGGTAAAGCTGTTCGGCCGGCCCGTGCGGGAGTCGGCGGAATTCGCCGCCCGAGCCCGGCGGGTCCGCGATATCGGAGTGCGCACCGCGATGGTGCAGTCGGTGTTCGTCACCGCCTTGACGCTGGTCTCGGCGCTGGCGCTGGCCGTCGTCTACGGGCTTGGTGGGTTCTACGCGCTGCGGGGGCAGCTGGAGCCCGGCGCGGTGGTAGCCCTGGCGCTGCTGCTCACCCGGCTCTACGCCCCGCTCACCGCGCTGGCCAGCGCGCGGGTGGAGGTGATGAGCGCTCTGGTCAGCTTTGAGCGAGTGTTCGAGGTGCTGGACCTGACGCCGCTCATCCAGGACAAGCCCGGTGCCGAGCAGGTGCCGGCCGGCCCGGTGTCGGTGGAACTCGACCACGTGAGCTTCGGCTACCCCTCGGCGGACAAGGTGTCGCTCGCGTCGCTGGAAGAGGTCGCGAAGCTCGACGAGCGCGGCGGGGTGGGGGTGCTGCACGATGTGTCGTTCCGGGCCGAGCCGGGCCAGATGGTAGCGCTGGTTGGCTCGTCGGGCGCCGGGACGTCGACGATCGCGCAGCTGGTGCCGCGGCTGTATGACGTCGAGGGGGGTGCCGTGCGACTGTCCGGGTTGGACGTTCGCGAACTGTCCGCCGAGTCGATCCGTGAGACGCTGGGGATGGTGACCCAGGATGGGCACTTGTTCCATGAATCGGTGCGGGCGAACCTGCTGCTGGCCCGGCCGGAGGCGACTGAGGACGATCTGTGGGAGGTGCTGCGCCGGGCCCGGCTCGCCGATCTTGTCGCGACGCTGCCCGATGGGCTGGACACCGTCGTCGGCGAGCGCGGGTACCGGCTGTCCGGTGGCGAGCGCCAGCGACTGACGATCGCCCGGCTGTTGCTGGCACGTCCCCGGGTGGTGATCCTCGACGAGGCCACCGCGCATCTGGACTCGACGTCGGAAGCGGCGGTGCAGGCAGCACTGGGCGAGGCACTGGTCGGGCGGACCGCGGTGGTGATCGCGCACCGGCTCTCGACCGTCCGGGCCGCAGACCTCATCCTGGTGATCGAGGAGGGCCGAGTCGTGGAGCGCGGAACGCACATTGAGCTGGTCTCCGCGGGTGGCCGATACGAGGAGCTTTACCGGACCCAGTTCGATCAACCGCCCGCTATGGCCACAGCTCGGTAAGCCACCCCGGATCACGAGTTGAAGTCCCGGTTGTGGTCCTCGCCCAAGCATGGCGCGGCACACCGCACGCAAACCTTGCCCGGTAACTGCGGGGATGCCTGGTGACGTCGGTTACCGAAGATCTAGGCAAAGCAGCTGGTGCTCTCTGCGGCCGCACGGGCACCTCCGACGTAATCGACGGGCTGGTGGTCGTCACCACGAAGCGCCAGCGAGCTCTGGTGGTCACCAGTGACCCGGATGACCTCCAGCACCTCGCGTCCAGCCTGCACAGCAAGCTGGCACTCGTCACCGTGTGATCTCCCGAGCCTCGTGGCCGGCCGCTCCCGGGTCTAGCCGGTGACGCGTTTCAGCTGCGCTGAGAGGTGCGGTTTCATGGGCAGACCCCGCAGGGCCCGCTCCTCCGCGTAGGCCAGCTGGCCGTCCTCCACGATGCCGTACAGCCGGGCGGCCGCGGTTGTCTCCCTGGCCGTGTCGGTACGGGCGATGGTGTCGGATTCAAGCTCCCACGACGTCTCTCCGGTGCGCCCGCCGTAGTAGATCTCGCAGATGCCGAACATGTGCGCGAGAACCAATTCGATGATCTCTTCCTCGTCTACCCGCCACCACCCGACCTCCCGGGCCGCCGGGCGCAGCACCTCACCGGCCGGGTTGAGCAGCCAGGCTCGCGCCTCGTAGGCCAGAAACGGCCTACCGTCGTGGCCAAAGGCGATCTGCTGGCCGTAGGGGAACTCACCGAGCAGCGATGGGTACTGGGCCAGACCCACGCCACGCCACACCCCCAGCAGTGGCGCCAGCAGCTGGCATTGCGGATGCAACTCGAAGTCATGCCCCAGGTTGGCGGTATTGACCTCGATCGGCAGGTCATCGAACTGGGGCAGCTCGCCCCCGGCAGCGGCCGGCCGCGTGTCGATTTCTGGACCGGGCTGGGAAGTGTCGCTCATCACCCTCAAATCGGATCACGAACTCGGTCGCTTGGGAACCCATGACGCCCGGCCGACGTCTCAACAGCGCTCTTCCGGCACCGCCCGGAAGGCACCGCCCGGGGGCCGAACCCGACGGGCGGGCGCGGCGGACCGGCCGGAACCGGACACCCTCCCCCGCCCGGGGACGGCCGGGCCGCGCGCGACTAAAGAAAGCCTTACGGGGTACCCGCTGTGAGTAGTACGCTCACTTCTAGTTACGGAGGGGGGCTCTGTGATGCGTAACGTTCGTCGTGCAGTAGTCACGCTGGCCATCGCGGTCGTGTGCACGGTGCTGTCCGCGACTGTGGCGGCCGCCGCCCAGTCTGTCGCCGCGCCATGCAGGTCCTCCGCGGCGGCCTGTATCGACCTCAGTAGCCAGCAGGCCTGGTTGATGAACGGCGGCCAGGTCACCTATGGGCCGACCCCGATCACGTCCGGCAAGCCCGGTTACCGGACGCCGCCCGGCACGTTCACGGTGTTGTGGAAGGACCGCGACCACCGTAGCCGGGCGTTCGACAACGCGCCCATGCCGTACTCGGTGTTCTTCACCAGCTCCGGTATCGCGTTCCACCAGGGCAGCCTCAAAGTGCCATCGCACGGATGCATTCACCTGGGCCGTGGCGCCGCGGTCAACTTCTTCAACACACTGTCGGTGGGCGAGATCGTTCAAGTCGTGAACTGAACTCAGCGCTGCACGTCAAGAAGTTGACGCAGCGCGGGCAGCAGCGCGCGCAGCGCCCGGCCCCGGTGCGACGCGGCATCCTTCTCGGCCGGGTCCAGCTCGGCGGAGGTGCGCTGGTCCCCGTCCGGAACGAAGATGGGGTCGTAGCCGAAGCCGTTACTGCCCCGTGCCGCACAGCTCAGCGTGCCGCGCCACTGTCCTCGCACCACGATCTGGGAACCTGACGGCACAACCAGTGCTGCCGCACAGACGAACGCCGCACTACGGCGACCTTCCGGGACGTCGGCCAGCTGATCGAGCACGAGCCGCAGGTTCGCGGCATCGTCGCCGTGGCGGCCGGCCCACCTGGCCGACAGCACCCCGGGCATGCCGTTGAGCGCATCCACTTCCAGGCCCGAGTCGTCGGCGACAGCGGCCAGGCCGGTGGCCGCCGCCGCGTCCCGGGCCTTGGCCAGGGCGTTTTCCTCGAAGGTGGCTGCGGTCTCGGGCACTTCGGGAAACGGCGGCACGTCGTCGAGCCCGACCACCTGCACGCCGGTGATGGCCGACGAGCTCAGAATCCGCCGCAGCTCGACAAGCTTCTTTGCGTTTCGCGTCGCCAGCAGCAACCGGCCTGGGCTCACAACCGGGGCAATTCGCCCGGGTAGGGCTGGGCCAGCGCGGTGATCTGGCAAGCGGTCAGCTCCTGGCAGCCCTTCAACGCCAGGTCCAGCATCTGATCCAGAGTGGACCTCGCGAAGGTGGCGCCGCCCTCCCCGGTGCCCTGCAGCTCCACCAGCGTGCCGGCATCAGTGGCCACCACGTTCATGTCGACCTCGGCGCGGGAGTCCTCCTCGTAAGGCAGGTCCAGCCGGACCCGACCATCCACCACCCCGACGCTCACCGCGGCGACCGAGCAGGACAGCGGTCGCGGGTTGCGCAGCCGGCCAGCCGCTCGCAACCAGGTCACCGCGTCGGCCAGCGCCACATAGCTACCGGTGATCGCCGCGGTACGGGTTCCACCGTCGGCTTGGATGACATCGCAGTCCAGCGAGATGGTGTTCTCCCCCAGTGCAGTGAGGTCGACGCAGGATCGCAGGGCACGTCCGATCAGCCTGCTGATCTCGTGGGTTCGCCCGCCGAGGCGGCCCCGAACCGACTCCCGGTCGCTGCGGGTGTGCGTCGAGGATGGCAACATCGCGTACTCCGCGGTGAGCCAGCCCTGCCCGGAGCCCTTGCGCCAGCGCGGTACGCCCTCCACCACGCTGGCCGCGCAGAGCACCCGGGTGCGACCGAACTCGATCAACACCGATCCCGCGGGCCACTGCTGGTAGCCGCGGGTGATGCGCACCTCGCGGAGCGCCTCGTCGTTCCTGCCGTCCGCTCGTGCCACCGCGCCAGCCTACCCAGGGCTATTCCGCCAGATTCGCCCATGGCAGCTTGGTCAGATCTCGTAGTGGGCGCCCGGGCGAACGAGCTCGGTGGGCCCGTCAAAGGCAACCTTGGCCTCGCTGAGCACTTGCTCGGCATCCGTCCACGGGGGCACGTGCGTGATCAACAGCCGGTGGACCCCAGCCGCCGCCGCGGCCTCCCCGGCGTCCCGGCCGGACAGGTGTACCCCGCGCGGGTTGTCCGGCCTATCCGGCCAGGACGCCTCGGCGAGCAGGACGTCCGCGCCGGTCGCCAGCTCGACGAGCTGCTGGCACGGGCCGGTGTCTCCGGAGTAGACCAGCGTCGACCCGGCGTGGCTGACCCGCAGCGCGTAGGCCTCGCAGGAATGCTCGACCGGCGCGGCGCGCACCTCGAGTGGACCGATCCGGAACGGGTCACAGACCGGGTGGAAGTCGTAGATGTCAGACAGGTCGGTCACGTTCCGTTCGGCGGCGCTGGGGGCGTATGCGGCCACCAGGCGCTCGTCGACGCCGGTCGGCCCGTACAGCGGCAGCGCGTCACACCGCGGCGGTGGGTGCAGGTGGTACCGGCGGTACACGGTCATCGCCGACACGTCGGCGCAATGGTCGGGGTGCAGGTGGGACAGGATCACCGCGTCGAGGTGGAAGGGGTCGAGGTAGCGCTGCAGCGCGCCCAACGTCCCATTGCCCAGATCGAGCACTACGGTGGTATCCCCGGCACGGACCAGATAACCGGAACCGGGGGACTCGGGACTCGGGACACTGCCGGCGCAGCCCAGCACCGTGAGCAGCATTGTCATCCTCCTATCAGCTCAACCCGCCGCGGGCGCTGTCGCCATGAGCAACGGGCCGAGGAAGCGACGGGCCAGCCGGGCGAAGGACGCCGGATCCCCGGTCGCGGTGAACACGTGCGCAGCCTCATCGGGCTCGGTGCGCAACAGCTCGGCCTCGGTAAGCACCCGCAACACATCCTTGGCGGTTTCCTCCGCGCTGGACACCAGGGTCACCCGGTCACCCATGACGATCTGCAGCACGCCGGTGAGCAGGGGGTAGTGCGTGCAACCCAGAACAAGGGTGTCCACGCCGGCATGCTGAAGTGGTTCGAGATAGGACTGCGCCAAGCCGAGGACTTGACGTCCCGAAGTCATCCCGCGCTCGACGAAGTCGACGAACCGCGGGCAGGCCACGCCGATCACGTCAACGTGCGGGGCAGCGGCAAAGGCGTCGGGATAAGCCCGGGACCGGATGGTGGCCCGAGTTCCGATCACCCCCACCAGACCGGAATGGGTGGCGGCGGCGGCCCGCCGCACCGCGGGACGCACCACCTCCACTACCGGGATCGAGTAACGCTCCCGGGCGTCGGCCAGGCAGGCCGCCGACGCCGTGTTGCAGGCGATGACCAGCAGCTTCACTCCGCTGTCCACCAGCTCGTCGGCCACCTCCAGCGCGCGGGAGCGGACCTGCGCGATGGGCAGTGAGCCATACGGGCCGTGCGCAGTATCGCCGACGTAGTACAGCCGTTCGCCCGGTAACTGATCGGCGATGGCACGGGCCACAGTGAGCCCGCCGACACCGGAGTCGAAAACCCCAATCGGGGCGTCCGGACCGCTCACTGGCTTCTCACCTCGGGTCGATCAAGGCCCGGTCGTTCCCGACTGCCGCGGATGACCAGCCGGGCCGCGAGCAGCCCACCCACCGCTCCGAACAGGTGCCCCTCCCAGGAAACCCCGACAGTGCCTGGCAGCACGCCCCACAGCACGCCGCCCCACAGCCCGAACAGCACCACCGCGAGCAGGATCTGCAGCAGACTGCGGGCGAAGAAGCCGCGGACGAGCAGGAAGACCAGCCAGCCGAAAATCAGAACCGACGCACCGAGATGCACGCCGGGGCTTCCGGCGAGCCAGGTGCCCAGGCCGGCGACCAGCCAGATCGTGGCGGTCACCGCAATGAACTGGCCGATGCCGCCGGCCAGCGCGAAGAACCCGAGTACCAGCACGGGCACCGTGTTGGCCACCAGATGGGGCCAGTCGCCGTGCAGCAGCGGGGCCCACAAGACGCCGTCCAGACCGTCGAGCTGGCGGGGTCGGATCCCGTCCTCGTCGAGGGCACCGCCGAGAACCGTGTCGACCGCTTCGGTGAGGTACAGCACGCCGGTGAACGCGGCAATGATCATGGCGGCCTGCCCGGGCCGAGCCGGGAACACCCGCGGACGGGCCAGACTTCCGGAGCGCGCGGCAGGCACGTCGACCGAGACTACCCCCGCACCCTGAGAGAACGCTGTGCCTCCCAGTGCCTGTTACGCCCAGAGCTGGCCGTCGAGGCGGGCCGCGGCCTCCTCAAGGTCGCCCGAGTAGGCGCCGGTGGACAGGTACTTCCAGCCGGCGTCGCAGACCACGAGCACGATATCCGCGGCGTCACCGGTGCCCGCGGCCTTCTCCGCGACGGCCAGCGCGGCGTGCAGGATCCCTCCGGTGGAGATGCCGGCGAAGATGCCCTCGCATTCCAACAGCTCGCGGGTACGGCGCAGCGCGTCGTAGGAGCCCACGGAGAACCGGCCGGTGAGCACTTCCGGGTCATAGAGCTCGGGAACGAATCCCTCGTCGAGGTTGCGCAGGCCATAGACCAGCTCCCCGTAGCGCGGCTCCGCAGCGATGATCTGTACGTCGGGCTTGTGCTCACGCAGGTAGCGCCCTACCCCGACCAGGGTGCCGGTGGTGCCCAGCCCTGCGACGAAATGGGTCACGGTGGGCAGGTCGCGCAGGATCTCCGGGCCGGTGGTGCGGTAGTGCGCCGCAGCGTTGGCCGGATTGCCGTACTGGTAGAGCATGACCCAGTCGGGGTGCGCAGCGGCCAGCTTCTTGGCCCGAGCGACCGCCTGGTTGGAGCCACCCGCCGCCGGCGAAAAGATGATCTCCGCGCCGTAGGCCTCAAGCAGCTGCCGTCGCTCGATCGAAGTGTTCTCCGGCATGACGCACACCAGCCGGTAGCCCTTGAGCTTCGCTGCCATGGCCAGTGAGATGCCGGTGTTGCCCGACGTCGGCTCCATGATGGTGCAACCCTCGGTGAGCCGCCCGGACTGCTCGGCGTCTTCGATCATCGCCAGCGCCGGGCGGTCCTTCACCGAGCCGGTGGGGTTGCGATCCTCCAGCTTCGCCCACAGCCGCACGTCGGATGCCGGTGACAGGTGGGGCAACCCCACGAGCGGGGTATCACCCAACGCGTCGAGCAACGAGTCATAGCGGGCCATGGCGCTCCCTTCGGTCGCGCTCGTGAGTGGCGTTCAGTGCTATGACACTGTTACGCAC